>NZ_JBPPGJ010000020.1:0-110474 GCF_051594765.1 Oryzibacillus soli | reverse complement strand
CCGCTGGTGTACCAGTTGTTCCGCCAGGAGCATAGCTGGGTAGCCAAGTACGGACGGGATAAGCGCTGAAAGCATCTAAGCGTGAAGCCCCCCTCAAGATGAGATTTCCCAGTATGTAAGACCCCTTGAAGACGACGAGGTGGATAGGCTGGGGGTGGAAGCGTGGCAACACGTGGAGCTGACCAGTACTAATCGGTCGAGGGCTTATCCATTGGTTTTCGGAAGTTTCGCATCCGGTTTTCAGGGAACAAGATCCCGAAACCCCGTAAGGGGATTTTTGTATGGGGCCTTAGCTCAGCTGGGAGAGCGCATCGCTGGCAGCGATGAGGTCAGGGGTTCGATCCCCCTAGGCTCCATAAGTATGATGGCCCGTTGGTCAAGGGGTTAAGACACCTCCCTTTCACGGAGGTAACAGGGGTTCGAATCCCCTACGGGTCACCACCTATACTTGAACGCATAGCTCAGCTGGGAGAGCACTACCTTGACAGGGTAGGGGTCGGCGGTTCGATCCCGTCTGCGTTCATCCTTCACCACCTTGAGGTGAAGATTTCCCATTGCGGAGCCGTGGTGTAGAGGCCTAACATGCCTGCCTGTCACGCAGGAGACCGCGGGTTCGAATCCCGTCGGCTCCGCCATTAAATATGCGGTCGTGGCGGAATTGGCAGACGCGCTAGATTCAGGTTCTAGTGGTGTAACAGCCGTGGAGGTTCGAGTCCTCTCGACCGCACTAACCAAAAACAGCAGGTTCATCAAGAGCTCTAGTAGCTCAAGATGAACCTGCTGTTTTTTGCTGTTTTTAGCGATGGATTACCTGTACCTTGAAAATGTCGTTTATGTACAATACAAAACGCCGGATTTTATGCATAGTAATGTGAAAGCTGATTCTATAGCGGGATAAGACGCATTGTGGTTTGTGGAGAAAGGAGATCGTTATGGCTATCAAGAGAGGTATCGCGCTCCTTCTTCTGATCCTTCTGTGGCTGACGGGACAAGGAAAGGTAAAAGCGGAGGATTATGCGGTACAGCTTGATTACAACGGATATAGAATAACGGGTTATCAGATTGAGACGATTGTAAATAAGGACGCCTCCATAGATGTAACGGAGCGGATAACAGCCGATTTTGTTCAGCCCAAACATGGCATTTACAGAGAGGTTCCCTTGACTGGCAGCATGGTGCTGGAGTATGAAAACGCGAGAACACAACTGCGTTATTTGGCGAAGGTTACGGAGATTGCAGTAAAAGACCCTGCGTCATCAGCCGAAATTCCTTACCGGAAAGCTTGGGTTGGCCAGTCTCTTCGGATTCAAATCGGGGACTCCAACCGAACGTATACCGGATCGAAAACGTATGAGCTTCAGTATCATTATGCCCTCCAGACTAGTAAAGGTATTCCGTTGAACGGATTGAGCTATAATCTCATCGGGACAGGGTGGGATACTTCCATTAGCCACATTCAATTTGCTATCCGACTGCCAGAGGATACGGTTCCCAATCGAATCGCGATCTCCTCTGGTGCGGTAGGCAGCAAGTATACGCCGAATATGGAATACTCCGTTCAAGACGGCTTGATTACCGGTGTTGTCAATGAGATCTTGGACCCGGGAGACGGGTTAACGCTGATGATGGAGCTGTCCGAAAATGCACTTCAGCCACCAAAGGCTGCTTCAGGCTATATCGAAATGCTAGCCTTCACGGTCCTGGCCGGTGTAAGCGTGGCATTCTGGCTGATCTATGGACGCAGACGGCGGAGTTCGTCACAGATGGCGGGTATGGATCCTATTCGGCTCAACCCGGCTGCGATGAGCTATGTTATGCACGGCAGCGCGAGCTCCCAATCGTTATCCGCTATGATCCTCTATTGGGCGGACCTGGGTTATCTGAAGGTAATGGATGAGGGGAAGCAGGTCCTGCGTCTCGTCAAGCTGCGGGAGCCGGATGAATCGCTTCAACCCTATGATCGGAAGATGCTAGAGCGGCTGTTCAATGGCAAGGAGAGTGTAACGGCCGCTGAGCTGGGAGACGATTTTTATAAAGCATTCCGTGATTGGAAGGAAGGAATTGCGCGGGATTTTCAGACTCCCGAGCGGTTGATATACGAGAGATCCCCGCTCTATGCCCTGGCGGGAGGAGCGATTTTCTCCGCTTCGATCATTACTGTTCTCGCTTGTCAGGCGATGGCTTTTTTCTGCGTTGACCTTGCTGACGTTCTATTAATCCTTATTACAGGCATCCTGACATGGTTTATGGTGTTGCTGGGTTCCTTGCTTCTGATCTATTTCGCGGATCGGTTAAGCATTCGAATGCCTCTGGGGTTCATTGTGTGCGGAACCGTCTTCGGGCTGTTCCTGTGGTGGTTTGCCAACCTTACCGGTGATATGATGCTGAACCCTTGGTTATATGGGGCGGGCAGTGTCGCGGCAGGGGTCTGCGCGCTGGCGGGCGCCTTCTCGAAGAGGCGTACGGAATACGGTTCACGGCTGCTCAAGCAGGTGCTGAATTATAAGACTGAACTTCAACAGATGTACGGGTCGAAAAATTCAGAACAACCGCAGGATGAGGGGGCTTGCTACAAGGACCTGCCGTATGTTTTTCTGTTCGGATTAACTTCAAAATGGACGGCTTCACTCCAACGCTTTACCGGTGCTAAACCTCCGGAGTGGTATCAGGCCCAGCCGGGCAGCGGCTTCGAGCCTGTACAATATGCCGCGTATTTGAACAAGTCCATGGGCAGCTTCGAAAGCTCATCTTCCGGAGGAGATTCCTCCGGTGGCGGTTCGGGAAGCGGTGCTGGAGGTGGAGGCGGCGGAAGCTGGTGAAAGACTCTGGAGCATTCATTTATTTGAGGAGGACATGACAATGGCAAAAAGAACAATGGGAACGGCCACTGAAGCGAGAAGTTGGGTGAATAAGTCGACTATATCCGATTGGAAAAAGGATGCTCTTATTTCCTTCATACGACATTATCCAAACTTGATGTTTCATAAAAAGTCGCGGCCCGATACGGATCCGGAATGGCTGCGGGAGTTGGGTGAAGTGTTCCTGGGGGTCTATTCCGAAGAGCTGCTCTGGTGGTATCGGTTCAGCCGCTTCGACCATTCGGAATATGATGACTACCGATTTCAGGATAGCTTTTACGGGAATCAAGGCTTTGCCCGGGATTTAGGTGAATATGAGGAGATCACAATGGGGGGAGCTCCCCTACTGATCATTGCCTGCGTTCTGGAAACTCTCGAATCCGTGCTGGCGGTGAAAGCCGATGACAGCGGGGATCTTGGAATCTATGATTTCAACTATATGGATGTTCGCAGAGATGGAGATGCCGCGGGTAGGGGAACCATCGATTCGGCCTTAGCCCGTCTTGCCTTTCCCTCCTATTGCGAAATGCTGAGCCGCGTGTGTGCCATCCAATTTTCCGACGATACGGTTGTCGAGGCGGAAGCGGAATCGTAAGGAGGCTGCAAGCATGCATACTGAGCCGTACCTTTGGATCGATACGGCGGAGATGATAATCCGGCTGACCGACATCCGCCTCGATGGAGTATTGAAGGACGGAACCTATGAATTATTTCTGGAGGAGCAGTGGATACCGGTTTATGTGAGTATTCCGAGGGTGAATACCAGCAGCAAGCCGATGCGGGTTATGGAGATATCCTCGGCGGATACACGTCTGGGAAGCCTGCTTCGGGTGTATAGACGGGTAACCGATGAAAGTGATGATCTTCTCTTACGAGGTCCGGCAGGCGAGGTACATTCGGTTGGTTACAGCGGATATGGATTAAGAGACTATCTGCACGTATCAGGCAGGTTCCTGCGCGACAAAACGGAGGGCAGCTTTCCTTTTTTATGCCAACTGTCGGCTCTATGCAGCATGGAAGGCACAGCCGGAGAAATGGAGAGGCAGGGAAACAGGATGCTATACATCAAGGACCTTACTTTTCGGGAAACAACCAAGCTGCTTCAAGCTCTTGCGGAACGGGAAGTGTTGTTGGAAGAGATCCTATAAGACGATGAGGAAGAATATGATTTTCCGAATGATGCTTCGGACATTTACATGGAAAGAGGCATTGAACTTATGCAGATCATGAACGGTATGGGCTGTGGGAGGATGGAGCAGTATGGGATCGCCAGAAATCGATGAGCTTCGAAAGGAATATTACAAGCTGGGCATGGAAGCTATGGAACAAAATAAGGTCCAAAAGGCTTTCGGCTTGTTCACCATGGCGGCGGAAAAGGAGCCGGTATGGCCAGAAGCTATATTCCGCCGGGCCCATATGGCTTATCTGAAGGGGGATAAATGGGGTGCCGCGGAATATGCGGTACAAGCGCTGGAGCTGGAACCGTCCTTGTCCGATCTGTTTGCCCCGGAAGGGTTCACGAAGGCGTTCGTTCTGTCCCAATTGAATTCACTGGCCTGCCGCAGAATCGAGGCCAAGCATCATTCCGCTGCCCTGGCCTATCTGGAAACGGCCCTAAAGCTGGATCCGGGCTATCCTATGGCGCTACTAACCATGGCGGAGACGTATGTGAGTATGGGGGATTATCACATTGCGATGGACTGGCTGGAAAAAGCTGAACTCGCGGCGCCGGGTACTGCCGGAGAGATGGACGAGTATAGCTGTTATGCACCATTGCGTCCCTATATCCGCTACGGGAACATAACCGGGAAGGAAAGGGTCTATCCGTCAGAGGCCATAGAATGGCTGCGGAACGGGCAGAGCCTGATGGAGCAGGGGAACAATAAAAGGGCTGTGGAGGCATTCGACAATGCCCTGAAGCTGGCCGTGGATTGGCCGGAGGCGTTATTTCTCCGTGGAATGGCCAAATATCTGGCCGGGCCGAACACAGGAATCGTGGCAGATTTGCTGCTCCAGGCAGATAGTGTGGATGATCTGGCCAAAGCGGTGGATTTCAATCCGGAGGTGATCACCCTCTCCCGGGGCAAACTCTCCGTTGATAGTATCGCCAGTGCCCTGAATAGCCGGGTGTGCGACGAGGCGATTCCGCAGCAGCAGTGGCAGCGTGGGATAGCGGATCTGAAGCTGTGCATGCGGATCCATCCTGCCTATGTGTACCCTTATCTGACGATGGCAGAGCTGTACGTGGCCGCCCATAATCCCGACGAAGCCATCCATTGGCTGCAGCAGGCTCTTGCCGTGGATCCGATGGTAAAGGACAAAGTGGATACCTATTCGTGTTATGCGCCGCTGCGGGACCATCCGGTTTATCGGGAGCTGTTCGTCCGGGAGATGGAGCCGCCCAAAAGCTACTACCATCTGCATATGTTTGTGGAACCGGGAGGGATGCGAGAATATTTCCAGATGGTATCCGGTTCTGCCGGACATATCCGGGAGATGATCATAGCCAGAATCAAATCCGGATTTGGTCTATACGCCCTGCTTTCCTACGGACAGACGATCCGTGTGCAACGTTTTGCTATCGGCATTCTTGAAACGGAAGTGGATATTCTTCCCTTTCTTCGGATTACAGTGCCGAATGAGCTGACTGCTTCTTTTACCGAAGAGGGACATCCTGTCATTCGAAACATGGAGGGAAATCCGATCCCCGAGGGGGATTTGGCGGGGCTGCTTTTTGATTACATTGCGTATGAAGAAGAAGCCGAGACGGTAATTCTGGGAGATTGGGAGACCAGGCTTGGAGCGCTTACAGGAGATGTGGTTTCCGAACAAGAGGAATTTATGAACGGAGAAGGAACCGTATTTAAGGCGGATATGGTATACGAAGAGGAATCCGGAGAGGAGTTTCTATTAGCGGACTTTCTGATGATGGCCAAGGAAGGGCAGGGCTAATTTGTGAGCTGGGATGCGGTGTTCTATGCGCTGAATTGGCAGAATCGAAACCGGATGAGCCGCGATTTCTGGGAGCAATGTCTGGATCTTGACGGGAACCTACGCCCGGAACACAGCGAATGGATCAGGGAAATCACCGGTTTAAGAGATAGTCTGGACAACTGGAAAGCAGCCCAGGAGGCCAACGAGCTCTATGAGCATATCAGAGGCAGGCTGTCCGTGTCAGTCAGAACGGCTGCGGATACCCTTTTCAGTGAGTTATTCGGCTTGCCCTTCTGCGCCTATTGGAAGGATTACGAGGAGAGAGCGCACCCGGAGCGGGAATGGCTGGCAGAAGTGGATTGCAGCGGCTGCATCAGTCCGGAACGGATAGAGGAATTGCTAGCGTTGTGGACGCCAGAGCTGGCTAAGGAATTGGAGGAAGCTTATCCGCCGGAGGAGGAATGGCGATGCTTCGTTGCCTATTTCCGGACTGCCGAGGATCTGATGTGGTACTTCCGGGCCTGGATGGAGCTGCTCCGGAGTGTTCATCACATGGGGAACTGGGGACTCCTCTGGATGGTGGGATAGAACCGATGATGAAAGGACGGATCGGATGCGGTTGGTTGCGCTGCAAATTGAAGCTGGATGGGACGTGGAATGGAACCGGTTGTACGAAGCTCAGGATGCACCAGGGTCCCATTCGGAGGAGGCGGAACGGGAGAAAGAAGGGATAGAGGAAGGCGGCACCTGCGTACTTCTTATGAGCCGCCGTTATTCTGATCCGGACAGAACGCAGTATATTCTGAATACGGACCGGATGGGAAGAGAAGCAGGGGAAGAAAGGTACCGTCTGCGTGTCGGCATCAACGGTATGGACCACTTGCTGCTGGACTGTGAGCTCCAAGGATTAGAGGCGCTGAAGGAAAAGCTGAATGCAACCCTGACGATTCTGTCGTCTCAAAGTGTAAGCGATCCGGAGAGAGCCCAAGCCGCGTTATCCGAAGAGCCGAATCCTGCCTGGATGCGTTATCCCAAGATGCCGTTCGTTGTGCTGTCCAACTGGCAGGTGATCTGCAATTCGTTATGCGATGTGGACTTTGGGAGTCCGTCCGCAAAGAACTGGATGTTCGGAACAGACCTTGTGTTCCTGACTACCCAAAGGGCTAATGCCGAGGGGGACCGGTATATCCTGTCCCTGGATTGGCTGCCGAATTACGATGAGGCCGGGAGTTACCGCCTTCAGGTTGTGGTCAACGATTACAATGACGAAGTACTCCACACCGTATCCAGCCGGAGCCGGACAGAGATGACAGCACTTCTTGCACGTTATCAGGACATCATCAATCGCTTCTGTACGAGAGCGGACATGAAGATGAACCTGGAAAGGGTAACGGGACGAGATGAATAATGCAGATCCATTCCAACGGATGCCGCTTGCCATACCCGCAGGCTGGAAGGTCGTGTGGCATACCTGGTGTCCCGTTTCGGTCGAAGATTCTGGAGGCGGCCAGATACAGGTTTGGATGGATTCATTTGAAGGTTAGCGCCCATTCACAGCCAGCACCCGGATTTTTCTTGGAAATCAGAAGCGACGATGATCCGACATTCCATAAAGAAATCTGGATTGGAGACGAAACCAAGGCCATATCAGTACTGGAGAAATGGCTGGAGCAGGCTCCGTTCTATATCCTCGGGCAGTTGGCAGACGGCTGAGCCCAAGCCGGTATAAGAAAGGGGAGACCCATGTACGACAGGCTGCAAGCGAATACGGTTTCTTGGTCAGATGCAGAGAAAAAGCTGCTCTGCGCATATTTGGAACACATGGAGCCGCGTGAAACGATAGAGAAAGCGGATTCGGACCGGTCCCCGACAGGGGAGGACTGGTTCGATTGGGCCGAAGAGCTTGTTGAAGATGAGCCCCGGCGGGCTTTTTTCGGATACGTCCAAGCGGCATTGCTTGGCAGCCCCATGGGAGTGACGGAGGTTGGGATCTGCCTGTTGAAGGGTAGAGGCGTGGAACAGGAGCCGAAGGCTGCTGTCCGCTGGTTGGCGAAGATGGCGGAGCGGGGCGACAGCCGCGCACAGAGCTATCTCGGTTGGTGCTATGCTGTTGGCAAGGGAGTGGAGAAGGACGATCATCAAGCTGCTTATTGGCATCTTATGGCGGCACAGCAGGGGATTGCCTCCGACCAGTTCAACTACGCCAACTGTCTGTTGGCAGGGCGCGGCGTGGAGAAGAACCCTAGGCAGGCGGTGGAGTGGTGCTTGAAGGCAGCAGAGCAGGGATTAGCACCCGCCCAATTTCTGGCGGGGTCCTGCTATGATCTGGGCTGTGGCGTAGCTGTGAATAAAGCGGAAGCCGTGCGGTGGTATACCCTTGCATCCGTACAAGGACACGGGGATGCCCAGGATGCTCTCGGGCTGCATCTGGAGCTGGGAAGCGGCGTTGCCGCGGATATGAATCAGGCTGCCTATTGGTTCCGGAAGTCGGCTGAACAGGGAAATTCGGAAGCGCAGTTTCACCTCGGCATGTGCTGTCAGTATGGGAAAGGAATGCCGGCAGATGTCCAAGAAGCCGCCTATTGGTATGGAAAATCAGCAGAGCAGGGCTATGCCAGCGCCCAGAGCAACCTAGGTGTGCTCTACGAGACCGGCCAGGGCGTAGCGCAATCCTACGAAGAGGCATATCGGTGGTATGCCGAGTCCGCTGCCCAGGGGGATCCGGATGGCCTCTATAACCTGGGCCTCTGTTATGAATATGGTAAGGGGACGGAGCCTAATCTTGCCAAAGCCATGGACATGTACGAACGGGCCGCAGCGGCAGGACATGAGGGCGCCAGGAGGAATCTGGGCCGATGGGGGAAGGGCTGAGTGTGGGCTTATGGTGAACCTACAGGATCGAGGAAGGGATGAACGGGAAGGTCAAGCCTGAAGGAGGCGGCTGAATGAAGCCTATTCACGGAGAAGGGGAGAACGAGTCCGGTACAGTTGAAGGCTCAGGAAGTGTTTTCGCCATCGGCGGCGGGTTTGGAATCAGGATTGTGCCGAAGGCCAGGGAGGAGGAGTTGGGAAATTGGATTCACGACCCGGATTGGGATAGCAGCACAGAATCGCGAAGGGAGCATGCTTCTTACGACGGTGTAAATGTCAGCCTGGATTGCTCCGAAATGATGCGAACACAATATGGAACCGATCATGTGAGCCCTTCCTGGCTGCTGGCCCGTCTCTGGCAGTTGACAAGGGGACGGATTCTGGATGCTCTCGTGAACATGGATGAGATGGGGGAAGGCTTCGGCGACGGTGGCGGATATGACGGATTTCTGTTGGTGGAGAAAGAGAATCGGGCTGTTGCCGTCCTTGCCTTCTCTGGAACTGCGGAGCCGGCGAATATTATGCTGGATATCCGGCAGCACTCGGCTTCATTAACGGAGGACCAGTTGGAGCAGATCTACCTGACCATTGCCCGTTGGCTGCTACACGAGCCTGTGGAAATCGCTACATGCAAAATCACCGTACAAGACCCGGAGCTCAACCGTTTCCCATGGGAGTACGGATGGGACGGAACCGGATTCCTAAGATGGAGTCAGGACGCAGTGCTTGCTTGGTATGGCAGGGAAGGACGAGAGGAGCTGGGGAAGCGGGTAGAGGAAGCGCTGCAGCAGCTGGAGTCGCACCCTCTTCATCATCTTGAGCGCAGGGAACGGGAAGCGGTCTGCCGCTCCTTGTCCCGTTATATCCGCATCTTCCGAACGTTTGCCATCTCCCGGGGCGTGTTCCGGATGAGAATGGAATTAGCCGTCATGTCCCGCGCGGCAGATATCTGGAGGAGCACGTGGAAAGAGGAGTCCAGGATTCCTGCTATCCTGGCCGAATGCAGGGCCTTGGTCTATGCGCAATCTTCCGGTGAACGGGAGAGGATAATGAGCGGTTCGGAAGAGGATTGGGCCTTTGTCAAAGGGTGGATGGAGAATACCAGCATCCGGGATATGAAGCATACCACTCATCGTTTCAGCGCCTCCCTTGCCGGTATGTGCGTGATGCAGGGTATGGTGCATATGGGGTGGGAATTGGAGCGGTACCAGGAAGCGGCTGAGAAATGGAAGCAGCTTCGGAATGATCATCCCAATTACACGCCGGAAGATACGCAACACATCCATGATGAAATGGCGAAATTTGTCTCGGAACAGGATCTTGCGGAGATGGAAGAAGATTCTTGGGGAGAAACGGCCGAAGCCGATGATCCCGAGGACTTTTACCGGGAGGATATGCACTTCTATGCAGCCTGCGCGTATGCGGGAGGGCTGCCTTACCGGATGGAAGGATGGGAGGTCGGAGATCCGCAACGGTTCCGGGAGTTCTGGCGATGGTGGCTGCTGGAGGCGATTCCGACAAATTTGTGATCCCACAGGAACGAGGATGAATGTGATGAACACCCCAAAGCAAGCAAATCAGCCAGACTGTGACTGCCGTACGTGCACGGGCATACACACCTTCCGCTACGGACCGGGAGACTGCGAGGCGTTGGTACAATGCCAGCATTGCGGGCAAATCTACTATTCGCTGATGGTGGAGCGGATGTCCCTCGATAGGGAGGATGATCTGGAGGTGTTCCAGATTCCGGTAACGGAGGAGGAGAGCCTGCGTCTGCAGGAAGAAAACTCGAATCAGCCGGACTTGACCTTCCTGAACGGAAGGAAGGCCAAGGCGTTATTCCCGGGGGGCTCGGTTACTGAGATTCAGGCGGAAGCCGCCCTTAAGCGGTGCGGCAGGTTCGAGTGAAGGCTTGATGATTAGGAGATGAACTGCCTGATGAATGTTTTTTTCTATTATGAGTTAAGCGGCGCTGACGGCTCACGGATCCAGCCGGTGCTGCTGCGGTGCGGCAAACCAGCGGTCTCGGGGGCCAGCCAGACCGAGCAAGAGGTGGCGGAGCTTGCGCTGGAATGGTCCCGGCATACATTGCTGCACCATGCGTTGGAAGAGACCGGGTATTCCCGCTTCCGGTTGGTAGGATGCTGCGAGCTGCCTCCCGAAGGAGACGAATTGTACGCGGAACGGGGCGGCTTCTCTCTTGCCTTCTGGTATGCGGAGAGCGGATATGGAAGGCCCTGGATCGTGATTGCCCAGGCGGAGACGGCAGAGGAGTTCTTCCGGATTGTGGAAGAGGACGACGATATACGAAGCATGAAGCCGCTGTCCCCGCCGCAGAAGGTGACGGCGCTATTCTATACGGAACAAGATCTGGGAGGGCACGGAGAGGACTTCTGGCATAAGGCGATCGGCAGCCATGACCTGCTCCAGGCTTCCCCTCAAGCGCGGATGAAGTACCGGCTTCTATCGGCTGTGTTGGAGGAAGGACGGTTCTTCGATGAGAACGAGATGACCGCGCTGCTCCAAAGTATTCGTAATGTGGAGGATGATAGCAATCATGAATGAAGCGATAGAGTTTATAAGGGAGTTCATAGACAAGGAATACGAAGCGTTTCAGGCCTGTTACAGAGAACGGGACGAGGAAGTCTTCGAGGAAGCGCAAACGGCGGTTGACCGGATGTATGCCTCCGGATTACGCACCATGGTTCAGCGTGGGATGGAGCCGGAAGAAGAATGGTTTGCGAACGGGGAGAATTCCCTGAGTACCATTAAGAAGCGGGTGCTGTTTCAGGTGAAGGAATACGAACACCCGGAATTCGGCTCCTTATACGGCTGTTACCTGAGCCATCCAATCGGCTGGGTGGTGACCAAGAACGGGGGGAAGACGACAAAGTGGGACAATTCCTTCTCCTGCATCCAATATGTGGCGAAGCTTCCCAACAGGACAACTGGCGCTATGAAATTCCGCATTATTGCCGAGTATACCTGGACCAGCAAGAAATATCTCAATGGCAGCAAAGCGTTGGAGCCCTTCGGTCCGTTGAAGGCCATTACCCAGCTCCAGCCGCCGGAGGATCAGGAAGACAGGATTCAATACGAAGAGGACAGCAAGCTTGCAGCCCAGTTAGCGGCGGCTTCAGGCCAAGCGGGAACAGCGGAAACCGAACAGGAAACAGCACAGGAAACAGCACCAGTAGGGGCAGCAGGGGAAAGTCAGGAGGAAGCAATCAAGCGTGTTCCGGTCCTGCAGGCGGACAATCCGGATCAGGCAGAGTTCATCCGTGTTTTCGGCCCGCTGGAGGAGAAGGCCTTATGGGGAGGCGAGGATTACGAGGCCGTCTTGAAGCTTCTGGGCGGGAGGTTCTATACCCACGGCTTCTTCCCTGACGGTACCGATCCGTACCAGAAAGGGCTGCCGTGGAAGGAGATCCGGGAAGCCATGGAATTCCTTCACGAGGTTGTCGGGATCTTGAATGAGGGCGGGTGTACCTCCCTGAACTCGGCCGGAGACCGGAGGTACTATCCTTTCCTGTGCTGGGATGAGAAAATGGCCTATTTGCCCAGCTTCGTGACGAAAATCCCAAATCGTATGGATAGTCGATCCCTCTCCCTGATGGACCGGAGCTGCCTGTTCTGGGGCAAGGGACGGGAAGCGGAGCTGAAGGAATACTTGGATATGAAAACCATCAAGGCCTTCAAACAAGCCGGTAAGCGGATGAAGGAAAGGTTAAAGGACCGGGGCGAATTTGCAATTGTGACGGCTCCCTACCGGGGAGAATACCCTGTTTTCCTGGGCGGCAAGTTTGTTCCGGGGCTGTTTGCAGGCGTCTTCACCACCAGAGTGTAACGCGGGAGCAACTTATTGCATTTGGAGGGGAACAGATGATGGTGAACAATTGGATCATGGAACCCTGGAATGGCATGTTACCTGAGCCGGAAGCAGTCGAATTCATCCAAAGCTTCCTGCAAACCCAGTACCGGGTAACAATGGCAAAGGCAAGAGAGGATCTGGATCAAGCGGCCTTTGAAGGAGAAGTTCGTCAACTGGACGGATTTTACCGGGAAGGCCTGAAATCCGGATTTGTCCGAGGCAAACAGCCTGGAGACGATGGCTTTGCCGAATTTGCGGAACAATTTCACATTAAAGCGGAACGAACCTGTTTTTTGATCCGGGCCTACGAGCATGCGAAGCTTGGCAGGGTCTATCGTTTCTATACCGGAACCGACCGAAAAAAAGGGAAGCAATATTACTTGAGTTACTACTGTGCCAACCTCGGAGACGGCTTCCGGATTGTCGGGGAATATCTCATCAATAGCGCCCACACTGCGTGGGAGCGTCAGCAGGGAGAAAAGTGGGCGGATGGAGCGTTTGCTTTCACTGCGGTATGGCGGTTTCACGAGCCGGAAAACGAAAAAGACAAGGAGGATTACATCAGCGACGCGGGCAGGGATCTGAAAGCAAACAAGACCCCGCTCCCGATGACGGTTTCCCCCAAAAGAAACAGTGAGCCGGAAACGAAAGAAATGGCGGATTTCATCCGGCGGTTCGGGCCGATTCAGGAGGATGCGAGAGCCCAGTCTATTCTCCAGAGTGAGGGGCTGGAATTGTTGGGAGGGAGCATCTACACGAGCGGCTTCTTCCGCAACGGACACTCTCCTGCAGATACAGGTCTGCCATGGGCCCAATTGGCGGAAGCCACTGGGTTTGCCGTTGAGCTTGCAGGCATTCTGCAGGCCGGCGGCTGCACGGCACCGGACTCTGAGGGGGACAGTCCCTATGTGCCCTTCGTTTACTGTGGCGAAATGCTGCTGGACGGGCTGCCGGACTTCGCGGCCAAGGACGACGTTCCTGCAGGTGCCAGTGTCGTGTATGACACGGTGGAAGAGCGGGCCTGCATGTTCTGGCCGGACGAACTGGAGGAGGAGATCCGGGAGATGCTGGATCAGGGGGATAACCTTCAGAGCGGTCAGGCCTATCGGGATGCGGACCATCTCATGCGCCGTAAACTGACCCGTACGGTTGTCTTTCAGATTGAACGAGGCGTGAACATTCCCTGGGTTATCGGCGGAACCTTCTGTCCCGGCATCTTCGCGGGCGTCGTTACTCTCTGCATTCGTACGTAAGCAGGAGAGGGAGGAAGCATATGAATGAAAACGTGTTGGCTCGATGCGGGGATTCGGAGCTGGGGCAGGCCGTTGCGTTGGATATCCGGCAAGGAACCACAGCGAATACGGAATTCCACCTCAAGCTCGGCGTGAAGGTGCCGGTTCAAAAAGAGCGGGAGCTGTTTTCTTCCGTCGTGGCAGCCGGGCGGCAGGATCTGTTGAAGCTTCTGCTGGAGGGGCTGATGGTGCAAGCTGCGTTGCAGGAAGGCTTGGCGGAACCCTGGAAGCATTCTGGCGGGGCAAACGAACCCATTCCTGATGCAACGAAAGGGAGCTTGAAAAGGCCCGGCAAGGGGCAGGCAGCGGTCTACGAAGTGGTCTGCTATGGAGGCTTGTGGTGCAGCAATCTGATTCCCGGTTTGAGGGAATGGCTGAAGCCTCTTGGGTTTCAGGTTTATATGAGGGACGGGAAGACGAATAGTGGAGAGGTCATCTGCTTTTTTCATGGGACTGAGCCTGGGGACATATTGTGGTATTATGAAACGGCCTCTCCCTACTATGAGCTGACGCCGGCAGATATAAGCCAACAGACGGAACGCTGGAGCCAACGATACGGAACGGAGATAGCTGGTGCGGGAAAAAACTGGATTCATCTATTTTTTCCTGAGTTACCTTCAGAACGGGATACCTTCAGGCGGGAAGCAACGGAATTTTGTCCTGAACTGGCACTGGTTCCGGATTGGGAACGAGCCTGGATCCATAATCCGGAGCGTAAGGGCTGTTATCTACTTCTGCATTGGAGATAGGGATGGGGTGTTGCAGTTGGAGGCTACATATACCATGTACATGTGGGATAAGATGGGATGCAGGGTTTTTCCCATGTGGATGGAGCGTGTCTTCGCCGTCCGGCGGAAATCCGAAGGATGGAAGACTCGTCATGGAACCCTGGAAGAAGCCATTACAAAAGGTGACTACCGTGCCATCCGGGAGCTGGTAAGCTCTGGCTCGTATTCCGTGGAGACGCTGCTGTCCACAGGGATTACGCCGCTGTTACATGCCTTGCAGATGGGAGACAGGGAGTTGGCGAGGCTGCTTCTTTCGTTAGGGGCCAGAGTGCTTGAAGGAAATCCACCGGAGCAGAATCCGTTGGCCATGGCGCTGCAATCCGGTGATGCTCAACAGGTCATACAGCTTCTGGAGGCTGTAGCCACCGATACTGCATTGGCACTGGGGATGATTCCCAGTACCTTCGGATTGGGCGAATGGGACTGGATGTGGGAAGGCGGGTTGTTTTTCCTTTATCATCATAATCGGAAGGCAGAGCCAATCTTGGTTGGAAATCAGGATAAGTTAGGCGCCATGAGGATTTCTTTCTGTGCAGGCGTGAGTGATGAGAAGGATTCGTGGAGCATGTATCTCACCGAGCTGCGCCGGATTCTCTCGCCCTACGGTTTCCAGATCTGGGGTGAATTCGACGGTTGGGATCTGGAGAATGAAAGGAACGAAACAGTGGAGATGCGGAAGCTCACTTTTTTTCACAGTGAGGATAAATGGCTGGCTTTTGAACTCACCTGCATCGATGAAGACCGCATGCCCATATATAGGAGAGCGTTGCTGGAGTGGGATGAACGATATGGGATTATCTTTGAAGAATTGGATGTTGACCGCTGTTATCTGAGCTTCCTGGAGCTCCCCGAGAACCGGGAGGAATTCTGGGAAGAGGCCTTTCGGATTTTTCCGAAGACCGATGATCTGGACTCTGGGGATGCGGACAGACGACGTAAGAGGTTCATTAGCAGCGGTTATTTGGAGCTATTGTTGATCTAGAGGGAGGTGATCGGGACGGCTTTACGGAAAATACGAAGCTTACGGAGAACGGCTTTGAAATCAGGCAGCTTATGGATGGCGAGGCGATTCGCTTCTATAAAGAAGGGGCTCACGCAGTGGAGACGACCGTTCTGGATCTTGCTCAAGAGCCGGTGGAATATGATATCCCGGCAAGACATCCTGAAGGCGTATGACCGGCTGGAGCGGGATGGGACGGTTATCCGAGAAATTCGGCGCCAATAGTTGAAGGGCAGGGGAAGAATGACTGACAGCGGCTTATGAAAAAGGAGGGGATACCGGGATGGCCTATTATCCAACGGCAAAGAGTTACATAGCCGCGGTACTAAAGGCTTCGCGGGACGAGGACGCCTACGGCGATGGGGAGCGCAATGCACTCCGGGGCGCATATTATACGCTGCTCATGCAGAATGGCCGTGTGCTTGAACATCAGAAGCGGGTTGGCCATCATCGGGCTGATGTGAAGCTGGAGCAGCAGCGCTACACCGTATACGTGGGTGCAGCGCCTGATGGCGGCATGACAGTGGAGGTGGAGCACCACCCCCATAACTGGACCAATGAGTATTATATGTCAGGCGACCGTCCCATCCGCAAAGTATTGAAGCCGGAGGGCGGTTATGACGTATGGAAGTACGATTGGAATACTGGCCAGTTCGTGCCGGGCAGTGAGTATGGGCCGGCGCTGTTCTTCAGCCGCGATGTGGAAGAAATCGGCGAAGACACCTTCCTCGCGGAAGTGGAGGCGCTTAGGCAAAAAGTGGGAGCGTCAGAGCAGTGGCGCGATGTTGAACCGGAAACGGCGGACCTGCTGGTGGAGCTGTATGCTCTTGCTCGAAGCTCCTCCGGAGAGGAACGCTATTCCTTGAACAGGCGGACGTTCGCCCTGTTCGAGGCCGTGTGCAGGAGACATTGCCAGCCTTATCCTGAGTCTCCCCGGGTGATGGAGGCGATGAACCGGATCTGGTCCCTCAAGGGGAATGCCGCTGATTATCCACTGCCTGTACCGGCAGCGCCGTTCATGTTCCATGACGAACTGACCGATACCATCAAAGACCGGGTGCACAACCGTTTCCCAGAAGATGGAGCCCGGAGCCTCTGTCTCCTGTATGTACTCTGGGAGCAGATCGGAGAGCAATTGGATCAAGCCGATGGGATGAATCCGGCTGAGCCGTTGATTGCATATGTCGAAAGCAGGCACGTCTAGATGAATTGTAGAATGAGGTTGCATCCTGTCGATGCTTATGATATATTATAACTCGCCCCAACAAATGCGGACGTGGCTCAGTGGTAGAGCATCGCCTTGCCAAGGCGAGGGTCGAGGGTTCGAATCCCTTCGTCCGCTCCATATATTGCACCCTTAGCTCAGCTGGATAGAGCGTTTGACTACGAATCAAAAGGCCGGGAGTTCGAATCTCTCAGGGTGCGCCATACTTCAATCACTAGGCCGTTCGCTGTAGATCTCTGCGCGGACGGCTTTTTTGTACCGTTAATCATCCTTCCTTCGGTTGGATATAGAGCGGCAGATTGGAGCATGCTATATACATAGGCACCACCTGTAATTGAATGTACCCCTCGAGGTCTGACTGCAAGGATAATCACTTGCGTTAACCGGATAATCATTGGCTCAGATTACGGGGAAAACGCTTGCTGTAAGCGGTTTTCCGACAGTCTGGACCCGAGACGTGATGTAGGGATTGTTTACGATACGACATGAAATCCCTTACATTACGAGTGTGACGAAAGAGAGCAACACGACATCAAAGAGAATTGCCTAAACGCCTGAAGGAGGTCAAACCATGAATTCAATCTTAAAAGAAAGAACCAAGTGGGTAAGTGTTCTGTGCGCCGTGTCTCTGGTCGCGGTTATGGCAGGTTGCGGTAAGGATAATTCCGCATCGCCGGAAGCAAGTAAGTCCCCCGGAGCAGCAGCAACATCCAAACCGGTGGAGAAGCTGAAGAAGCTAACCATGATGGCATCGCTGAAGACAACCGAGGTTCCTTCCGATAAAGTAGAGAAGCTTCTGGAGCAGAAGACCGGAACTGAGGTAGAGATTACCTGGGTACCGGACGGCTCTTACGATGAGAAGTTCCAAGCTGCGTTCGCAACAGGCGGACTGCCGCAAGCCTCTTACATCAAGAACCAGGCTTCCTTCATGCTGCTTCGCGACTCCATCAAGAACGGACAGTTCTGGGAAGTCGGACCGTACCTGAAGGATTATCCGAACCTGGCTAAGCTGAACAAGGACATTCTGAAGAACACTTCGGTGGACGGCAAGATCTACAGCCTCTATCAAGAGAGACCGCTGACCCGCCAAGGCATCATCTACCGGAAGGACTGGGCCGACAAGCTGGGCTTGGCTGCTCCCCAAACCGCGGATGACATCTACAATATGCTGAAGAAATTCAAGGAAGCCGACCCTGCAGGCGGCGGTAAGACACTGGGCCTGGCAGACCGTAACGACCTGGTCTACGGCGCATTCAAGACTTTGAGCCCGCTGTTCGGAACTCCGAACAACTGGGGTGTTGTGAACGGCCAGATCGTTCCTGAGTTCATGACTCAGGGCTACAAGGATACCATGAAGTTCATGAAGAAGCTCCGTGACGAAGGCTTGATCAACCAAGATTTCCCGGTAACCTCCAAGACCGACCAACAGAACTTCATGTACACCGGCAAAGCGGGCATGTACATCGGCTCCATGCCGGACGTATTGACCATGCAGGACAAAACCAGCAAGAACGTCAAAGAAGCACAGTACGACGTTACGAACGTGCTGAAGGGCAAGGACGGCAAGCAAGTAACTTGGGCTCTGCCTGGCTACGGCACGCTGGTTATGTTCCCGAAAACCGCAGTTAAGAACGAGGCTGAGCTGAAATCCATCCTGGCCTTCTTCGATCAACTGTGGAGCCCGGAGCTGGCTAACCTGATGAAGTACGGCATCGAGAACGAGCACTACAGCTTGAAGGACGGCAAAGTCCTGCCGGTTACCGACGAGAAGCTGAAGGAAAAGGACGTCAAAGCTTATCAGGCGATCGGCTTGGCGGATACTACCAATATGCTGCCTTCCATCTACACGCTTCCGGCTGCTGAGAAGGCCGACAAGCTGTCCCAGGAAGCCATTCCGTTCGGTGTTCAAGACCCGACTCTGCCGCTGGACTCCAAGACTTACAACGAGAAGGGCGCGCGCCTGTACGAAGGCATCAAGGACGCTACCTACAAGTTTATGCTGGGCAACATTGACGAGAAGGGCTTCGACGCTGCCGTTAAGAAGTGGCAAGACGAGGGCGGCACGAAGATCATGGAAGAATACACCGCTGGCTACAAAGCACAAGGCGGCAAATAATACGAGTTCTACCCAGACTGCCGGTTTCGACCGGCAGTCTGTTTTTTATGTGACCGGTTCGGAAGAAAAGAAAATAACCGCCCGTTACCGGGCGGTTAGGGCTTGCCGCACATGGCATATCCGAAGAGGACCTACCGCGGGCAAGGGGGGTGGGCTTATATGTAACCAAGCTCCTCTTCCTTCAACCCGCATTTTTTTGCGAGCGTCGGCCAACGGGACATAAACATGCTCTCCCACTTGTTCTCCGGGAGTGCATTGACCCAATCCGCAATTTGATTCAAGCCCATTTCCTCCAGCTTTGCCATGACGCAAGCCCGATCGGTTTGTTGCAAAGTTGCCAGCACTTCACCTTCACCTCTTCTTCGAGATTCAATATCCAACAAAACAACTATATGCAGCAGGTCGGAACTGTGTGACAAAAATTTTAAAAAAATATTCGACAAATCGTATCATTTTGTGTAAAATAAGCTCAACAGATACGATTTGTATCTCATGAGCCGTTTTGCTAAAGGAGAGGACACAAAATGGAGCAATTTTACTGTATAGGCTGCAAAAGCCACATTCTTCGGAAGGATGCCAAGCTGGTCATGAAGACGGGCTTCTACAAGTCCCTGCCGCTTGGAGTCTGCAACTGCTGCAGCTGCAAGGTGCTTCCGTAAGCCAAGAGCCGTCGCCGGCGACCGATGCATCTAACTTGATCCGATAAAATAAAGCCTGTAGATCCCGCCTTCACAATCAGAAGGGGTCTGCAGGCTTTTTCTTTTTGTTACGGCTGGTTCATAAACTGAATACAAACGGGCTTCGAGACGGTAAGCGTCACACCATTGTGCTCCAGCTTGCCGGTGGCTGAGTCGCGGCGGAAGGTGACGATGTTATCGCCGTCCCGGTTGGCCACCAGGAGGAACCGTCCGTCCGGCGATAAGCTGAAATTGCGGGGGTGTCCGCCCAATGTAGAAACATGCTCGACCAAGCTTAACCGTCCGGTGCCCTCTTCAACGGAAAAGACGGCAATGCTGTCATGACCCCGGTTGGATCCGTACAGGAAGCGGCCGTCCGGGGATAGATGGATGTCGGCGCATGCATTCTCCCCCACATAACCGTCAGGCAGGGTGGAGACGGTGTGGATCTCGGTCAGACGTCCCTGCTCGGCATCGTAAGCGAAGGCGGTAATGGTGAAGTTCAGCTCGTTGATCACGTAGCCGAAGGCGCCCGAGGGATGGAAGGCGAAATGCCGGGGCCCCGCCCCGGGCTGGACCGATGCTTCGCTATGGACCTCCAAGCGGTGCTGACCGGCATCCAGACGGTATACGATCAATTTGTCCAGTCCCAGATCACAGACGATGACGAATCGGTTGGCCGGGTCCACCCATGCCGAGTGGGCTCGGGCTTGGTCCTGGACCGGCAGGATACTGGAGCCATGATGTTGGATGACTTGGGAGGAGGAACCTACCTGTCCGTCCTCTTCGACAGGATTCAACCCGAGCAGACCGGCGTGATAGCTGGAGACGATGAGATTCCTCCGGGTCCGATCCAGCTCGATATGACAGGTCGGAGCATCCGTGGTGGCGGACCGGTTCAACGGCTTCAGGCGTCCCTCGGAGACGTCGATATTGAAGGAAGCGGCACCGCCGATCCGCTGCCCGGAACCGTTCGTTTCCTCGTAGATGGCATAGAGCTTCTCCTTCCGGCCGTCCACGGCAAGGAAGGTAGGATTCTTAAGTCCGGTAGCTTGATCAAGGATACGAAGTCCGCCTGTGGAAGGATCGAAGGCGCACATGTATACGCCGGGTTCCGAGGACTCGCAGTAAGAGCCCAAAAAAACGAGTTCTAATGATGGTACCATACCTGCCATAGCCATCCCCTTTCTTTTCCATGATTAACAGTATACCCGCATAAGATAGAATAGCAAATGACAAATTGTATCGGTAATTACCTAATGCATATTGTACAGATACAAATTGTAACATATAATACAGGAAAGAAATGGCGTCAGGGACTTTAGTCTTGGACCGAATCTCCGGCAGGCAGGAGGAAAGCACTTGAACATACTCGTTACAGGCGGTGCAGGCTTTATTGCATCTCATATCGTGGATTCTCTAATAGAGGCTGGGCATGCGGTTTCCGTCATGGACGATCTGAGCACGGGAAGCCGGGCGAATCTGAATGGCAGTGCCCGATTTTTTGAAGGGGATCTTACGGTTGCGGATCTTGCCTCCCTCTTCACGGAGGTCCGGCCCGAGGTGGTCATCCACCATGCCGCGCAGATTGATGTTCAGGCCTCGATCCGGAATCCTGAGCGGGATGCAGCGGTCAATATCGTGGGGACGATCCGGCTGTTGGAGCAGTGCGCGGCATTCGGGGTGAGGAAGCTTCTGTATGCCTCCTCGGCAGCCGTCTATGGCGTACCGGAAACGAGCATCATTAAGGAAACCCATCCGCTCAGGCCCATCTCCTGCTACGGTCTCTCCAAGCTGACGCCGGAGCGGTACATCGAATTGTTCTCCACGCTATACGGTCTGGATTATACCATCCTCCGTTATGCCAACGTGTACGGAACCCGGCAGGACCCGAAGGGGGAAGGGGGAGTCGTGTCCGTCTTCCTGCAGCAGCTCTTAACCGGTAAACATCCGGTCATCTTCGGTACGGGAGAGCAGACCCGGGATTTCATCTATGTCAAAGATATTGCCGCGGCGAATCTGGCGGCCCTGCAGCGGGGCTCCGCCGGAATCTTCAACATCGGAAGCAGCCGCCCCACCACGGTCAACGAGCTGCTGCGCCGCATGTGCGAGCTGATGGGCCAGCCATATGTTCCGGTATATGGGCCTGCCCGTCCGGGTGACATCCTGCACAGCCGGCTGGATAATCAGGCGGCCCTGGACCACCTGCATTGGGCTCCCCGTTATGATCTCGACGCCGGATTAATGGAAACGTTGGACTACTACTCTAGACAAAGGAAGCTGGCCTGATGATCCGGAATCTGAAATCCCGCACGCGCAGAGAATGCTTGGATCAAGTGAGAACGTTCACCGTCTATTACGGTATAGGGGATTACGAGCGGTTAAGGGCGTACGATATGGTGATTCTCGAGCCGGCCGGACATACCCGGGAAGGCCTCTCCCGCCTGAAGGCTTCCGGTACCTTGGTCATCGCCTATGTAAGCTTCATGGAGCTTCGTCCGGAGGAGCAGAACCGGTACGGGCTTCGGGAAGAGGATTGGCTTCAAGTGAATGGGGCTCCCGTCCGGAATGAAGCATTCCATACGAGATTGGTGGATCTGCGCTCCCGCCGATGGGCCGGACTGCTGCTGGAACGCATCCGCCAGCTGCTGACGGTGGAAGGCTACGACGGAGTGTTCATCGATACGGTAGGAAATGTGGAGTGGCCCTCTCTGCCGGAGGAGGTCAGGAAGAGCCAGGCACTGGCTGCGGTAGGACTTATCAAGACGGCCAGGGGCTTGTTCCGCGATCATCTGCTCATTCAGAACAACGGAGTGTCGGAGCTGATCTTCCATACCGCGGATTGGATCGATGCCGTCACCTGGGAGAACCCGCTGTTTACCGGCCCACATCTGGAATGGGCGGAGAAGGTGGCAAGCCGTCTGCGTCGTCTCTCGGGCTGCAGGAAATTCCGGACCCTTCTCCTGTATGAGGACCGGCCGGGCACGGCCGAATCCATGCGGCATGCCATGCAGCACGTATGGAGGAATGACTGGCTCATGGCCCGCTGTTCTCCGAATTATCTCTAATAAGCAGCTTTCCCAAAAATGATAGACCGGCCTCCTGATGAGGCCGGTCTATTCTTCATTCCAGGGAGTCAGCTCATAGAGGGATAACGGATTGCCGGAATCGATGCCGTATAGCCGCACATACACGGCTCCCTCCGGCACCCGGACGGTGTAGGCATCCTTGACGCCGGAGAGGGGAAGCGAGCCGGCGGCGATGGGACGGAATTCACCGTCCAAGTATTCGAGCCGGACAAGCGTCTCCTCTCCGGACAGGGTTCCGAGCAGGAAGCGGACCATCTGGCCGCCGCGGGCTCCGATATCCGACAACCGGTAGGTTGCGAAGCCATGGGCCGACAGGATGTTGGCGGACGTACTGTCCCGCTGATCCATCGCTTCGTTATAGCGGGATCCGTCCAGCATGAGCAGGGACCGGCCGGACACCTCGAACAGATAGACCTGGCCGCCGGAGATGCCGTTCACCTTCAGGTGTGCGGTGCCTTGCGGAGCAGTCGTGGAATAGGCCCTCTTCGGTCCGGACAGCTCCAATCGGGAGGAGCCGATAATACGGTAGCCGGAATCCAGGTAATCCACCCGAAGGGAATAGCTGCCGCCCGTATCCGTACCGATCAGGAAGTGAAGCGGCCCGGGTTCCCGGATGCCGATATCCGCCAAGGAATAGACGAGGTAGCCCGACTCCTGCAGGATGTTCGCCGAGGTCGTATCGTTGCGGTCATAGGCCTCCATCAGATGGGTAACGGAGGATTCGGGAGCCGGTATTCCCATGTCTCCGGCCTGCACGGCATCCGGGGCTAATTCATACAGGAAAAGCGGGCTTCCTGGAATTCCGTGGATACGGATATAGTCGCTTCCGGGCGGCAGAGCTTGGCGGGATAAGCTTTTGGCACCGGATATGGTGAGCCAACTGGAGGACACGGGGGTGAACGCCCGGTCCAGATAATCGACCCGGACGGTGTAGGCTTCCCCTGTGGCGGTTCCGAGCAGGTAATTCACCTGCTGGCCGGGACGGGCGCCGATATCCGCAGCTCGGTAGGTCGCGAATCCGTTGGCGGACAAGATGTTGGCGGACGTACTGTCCCGTCTGTCCAGCGCTTCCTCGTAATGGGTGCCGTCAAGGAACAGCAGGGACCGGCCGGACAGCTCGAAGAGGTAGAGCTGAGCGCCGGAGATGCCGTTCACCTTCAGATAGGCCGCTTCACGCGGAAGTATGGCGGAGTAGGCGGCTTTCGGACCGTTAAGCTCCAGGATGGCGCTCCCGGCGGGATGAAGCGATTCATCCAGGTAGTCGAGGCGAAGCGTGTGGGTACCGCCCGTATCCGTGCCAATCAGAAGATACAGAGGGCCGGGACGCGGGATACCCAGGTCATCCAAGCGGTAGGTCAGATTACTGTCGGACGTTAAGAGATTCGCCGAGGTAATGTCGTTCCGGTCATAGGCTTCGGCAGCATGCTCCGAGCCGGGGGATTGAAGCTTGGCATCTGCCGCGGCGTAAGCCGCAGGAGCTGCTGCTGCGAGGCCGGCGCCGGCCATAATGGCGCTGAGCAGGATCGTGATTCTTCGGTTCCATCGCCGCAGCATGTTCTTCATCCCCCTTCGTTGTCCTAGGAAACGCAGTCTACTCTAGTATCAATGATACATAACGTATTGAGATAATGCTAGTCCGTTTGATGCTGCTGGATGGTTGGGAAGCGGTGCGGGGGAAGGGTCTAATTGCTGTGGAGGGGGCATACCTTGTAACGAGTCCATAACTTGTCGATTCGAGGTGGCTGGCACGATGGAAACAAGAGGATATGGCGAATGGATGGAGCCGGCAGTGGCGCAGGCCCGGGAGGAGCTCGGCCGCCTGCAGGGGGAAATTCAGGCGCTTGCGGGACTGAACCGGGGGCTGACGGAGGCGATCCGGGAGCTGGAGCTTCGGGAGCGGGAGCGCCAGGCCAAGCGCGACTATGAGGACGGAAGCGAGGAAGCCTCTGCGCTGCTCCTTAAGACGCTGTCCGGGCAGATGGAGAAGGTGGGTTCGGAGGTGGCCGAGCTGCAGGAGGAGGAACGGCGGCATGCGGAGCGGATTGCGGGGAAGAAGCAGGAGGCGGTCAGGATGAAGCGGGCGGCCAAGGAAATCCTCGAGCAATTTCGGCAGCTCCTTCAAGAACAAGAGAACAGCCAACCGATCAGCCGAAAGGAGAAGCACGATGGACAACCATGCGGATGAGCGGCATGGTTCTTGGCCGGAACCGGAGAATGGGGAGGTCTGGGAAGCGCTGCTCCAAGACTTCGGAAGCCAATACGACCGGCTGATGCACCGGATGTCGGAGGAGCGGGAGCAGAACGCCCGGCTGTCCGCCCGGCTGGCGGAGCTTCAGGAGCAGGAGAATCGGGCGGAGCCCCGGTCTGCCATACGGGAGTGGAATGTGAGGCGGGCGGAGGAGGCGGTCATGACACTGCAAAGGCTGCATGAAGAAGATCTGCGGATGCTTCAGGAGGCCTATGGGAGGAAGCGTCAGCAGAGGGCGGAGGAAATTCGGCAGTGGGACCAATACTTGGACAGGCTCCGTTCGAATCTATCCAAAGTCCTGGATCTCCTTGATAATATGTCGATAATAACACCGGAGCCATCGACAAATGAAGGTCCGGAGAGCCCTCCCTCCGAGATAAAGGAGGACACGTCTGCGTCTGGGCAGGATCTCCCCACCCGTAGTCTGAAGCTTCAATACCTGGAGGGGAAAATATGCGGCACGGCGGTCTATGATGAGGACGGGGCCTTGATCATAGCCGCAAGGGAAGCCGTTACACGGGCAGTGTTGGAGAGAGCGGAGGCAGCCAACCGGATGGGAGCCTTGATTGCAAACCTTCTAGATAAAGAATAGGTCAAAAACTTCAAGATTACATCAAACACCTTGACAAAGTAGGGCTTTCGTGAGATACATAATGTAACATTAAGTAGGCATTTCGTCACAAATTGTTTCAGGACGAGATGGCTTCTGCGGAACAAACAGGAGATGACTCGTATGAAGCTTACCGTCATGCTATCCACCGAGGGCACGTATCCCTACTTTCAAGGCGGAGTCAGTACCTGGTGCGACATTCTGGTCCGCAAGCTCAAGACGATTGACTATGTCATCTTCAGTGTAGTGGCCGATCCCTTCATTACGCCACAGTTCGAGCTTCCGGCCCATGCGCGTCTGACCCAGATGCCCCTGTGGGGAACGGAGGAGGCCTGCGAGCATCTGACCACCCCCTTCTCCCAGGTGTATCTGGCGAAGAAGCGCACCACTTCCGCCGTCATCAAGGAGCGCTTCATCCCTCTGTTCCGGGAGCTGATCACCGAGCTGACCGTCTTGGAGAAGAATCCCTTAAGATTGGGAGCTCTTCTGTTCGAGCTCCATCACTATTTTCAGGAGTATGAGTACAAGGAGAGCTTCAAATCAGAGCTAACATGGGACGTCTACAAGGAGATGATGGCGGAAGCCTGCCGGAAGCCCGGTCTGCGGCTGCCCGAGCCGGACATCTACAGCCTGATCCAGAGCCTTGGCTGGACGTACCGCTTCTTCAACATCCTGAACAATCCCATCCCCAGAGCCCACGTCTCTCACTCCTCCGCCGCGGCGTTCTGCGGGATTCCGTCGGTTCTTGCCAAGATCGCCAACAAGACTCCGCTCCTGCTCACGGAGCATGGCGTCTATCTGCGGGAGCAGTATCTGTCCTTGTCCAAGCGGGGACTCCCGCCGTTCCTCAATACGTTCCTGATCCGGATGGTCTCCTCCGTGGTGGGCTTGAACTATACCTACGCCGATCAGGTATCGCCGGTCTGCGAATACAACACCCGCTGGGAGACCAAGCTGGGTGTGGATCCGGGCAAGATCAACGTCATCTATAACGGCGTGGACGAGAGGGTCTTCCAGGGCGCGCGGGAGAGAGCCGTGAACCCGCCCACCGTGGTGACCGTCGCCCGCATCGACCCCAACAAGGACATTCTGACGCTGATACGGGCCGCAAGGCTGGTAAAGCAGCAGGTTCCGAACGTCCGGTTCATCATTCACGGAAGTGTGGCGGTGCAGGATTATTATGTCGAGTGTCTCGAGCTGCGGGATAAGCTGGATCTGAACGAGACCGTGATCTTCGCCGGCCATACCACGGACATGACGGCCGCCTACCAGAGCGGCGATGTCATTGCCCTCTCCAGCATGACGGAGGCGTTCCCCTACGCGGTCGTAGAGGGGATGATGACCGAGAAGCCGGTGGTGGCGACGGACGTCGGAGGGATCAGCGAGGCGCTGGGGGATACCGGGTACATCGTGACGCCCGGCAGCAGCGGAGAACTCGCCGACAAGCTGGTGCTGCTGCTCCAGAATCCCCTCTTGCGGGAGCGGCTGGGGAAGCAGGCGAGGGAGCGGGCGCTCCGCTTCCTGACCTTGAACAAGGTTCTCGAACAGCACATGAAGAGCTACATTCAACTGGCTCTCCTGGGGAACGGGGGAGGCTCCGCCGCATCGGGAGTCAGTACCGAACAGCTTCAGAAGCTGCACGCCGAGCAGGCTTATATCCTGATGTCCCGGGGATATTACCAGGAGGCGGCGGGCGAATTCCGCACCGCCCTCCGGTTGAACCCGGGCGCCGTGTCCTCCCCGGTGCTAATCGGGGATCTTGCGGAATGCTACAGCCATCTCGGCGAGCATGACCGGGCCCGGCTGGAGCTTGAGAAGATGAAGCTGCTCATGAAGCTGGCCGTAGTCCGCAAGAAGCATACGGCGTAGGGTTAGGGCCAAGTCATATGGCAGGAGGATGAACCCAATGGATTCGCTATACAATAAGTTGATTTCCGAGGCGGAAGAGGAGCTGAAGGCCCTGGCGGCCCGAAACGCGGAGCTGAAGGAGAGGCTGGCGGGCAACCGGGAGCATGATATGCTGCCCTCCCTACTGGAGGGGGAGATCACTTCGCTCATCATGATGTCCCATATGGAGAATACGAAGCAGGTATACCGCGTCATGGAGGAGCTGAAGCGGGAAGAGGAGGAGCGGGAGCGGGAGATCGCCCGAAGGCTACAGACCCGCGACCGTTTCCGGTCGAAGCTGCTGGAGACCGTTCGGGAATCCCGATCCCGATTATCGGAACTATAGGACCCGGGAGGAGGCAATTGTAATGGCAGCAGGCTGCGAAGACGATGTCAAAAGCTTGTGGAACCGGTTTTTCGTTCTTAGGCAGCAGATCGAAACATTGAAGAAGGAGAATGCCCGGCTTGAATCGGAATGGCTGTCCCGCAAGGATTCCATTCGGTCGGCCCCTTCGCCCGGTGTCCAGGAATATAAGAGTCTGATCATGAAGAAAACGAAGGATGCCATCATCCTGTTGAACCAGCAGAAGGAAGCCGAGCTGGAGCGCATCCGGGGTGAATTCGAGACCCGAAGGGCGGTGCAGGAGGAGCGGGCGCGCTTGGCGGAGGAGGAAGTGGGGACATACCGCCAGCTTCTCCAGGTCCTGCTGGACGAGATGGAGAAGGTGGTCCTCCAGATGGACCGTGACGAGCCGGAGGTTCTTCAACCGCCGGAGGAGAAGGAGCCCCTGCTTCAGCCGCCGGCGGCGGACGGATTCATTCCGGCATCGGTACCCGTTCAGGTGGTGCGGGACGTACCGGCGGCGGAGTCGGCAGCGGCTCTGGAGCCACGGCCGGAGCCGGCCGGAGCAGGCGGAGCAGGACCGGAAGTGCTGCGCAAGACGGAAGCCGGCCGTACCTTCCGGGAGCCGGCGACGGAAGCCGCTGTCAGCGTGCTGCCGGCTCGAGAGGTACCGGCGGGCGGATTCTGGGACGATATCGACGAATATTGGGCTCAGGCCGAGCAGGAGGAGTCCGAAGCGGAGCCCGTGTTGACGGTCCGGCAGGAGGAACCGGAGGAGCGTCTGCAGGTTGCATCCTTGGGTAACACGAAGCGGGAGGGAGAAGCGTCAGCCGAGCATCCTGGGGAAGCCTTGGGCCGGGGCAGCAAGGTGGTGCCCTTCCAGACGCCGCTGCCGGAACGCCGCAGGGAGGAAGCCCGGGGCGGCTCCGGGTCAGCCGGAAGCATAGGAAGCATCGGAGGCACCGGAGGCGCAGCGATTACCGAGGAGATCGAGCTGATCAAGAGTCAGTACATCGTCGGGAACCTGGCGGGGGAAGAGCTCCTGGACCACCGGGGCCATCTGATCGTGAAGAAGAACGGGGAGATTACGCCGGAGGTAATCGCGAGAGCTGAAGCGGAGGGGAGACTGGCGGAGCTGATCGTGCATATGATTTTACCGGGCTTCGAGGGTCTCGCCGATGAGTGAGAGCATCCGCCTGGAGCCCTTGGGCCTTCACCGCCAGGACCAGATGACGGTGTTCAACGCTTTGATGGACGATGTCCTGGAGCGTCAAGGCCGGCTCCAGGACTCCTACGAGATTGCGGCCATACTGGAATCCATGGGCTGGAACGACCGGCGGGTCCGCAGGGAGTTCGGCTTTAGCGATGTCTTCGGACTGGCGGAGGCCATGTGGATCGCCGTCCAGGATAAGCTCGTCCATACCGACGTGCCGCAGACTGGCAACAAGGGCTGGCTGGCGTCCGCCGCCGAGCTGTCCCGGGCTTTCCTGCGGGGCGTCATCTTCGCCCTGCCTATGGCCATCTCCGTATTCTCCATGCTGACGCTGAAATTCTCGCTCTGGTCCTATGAGAACCTGTCGGTGGAGCTGGCCACGAGCATCGCCATCGGCACCATCCTAAGCTTCATGACCGTCGGCGGGTTCACCCAGGCGATTGCGCGCCGGGGATTCTTCTATATGATACAGGGGCAGTACCAGCTTGCCCGCAGAAACACCTATCTGTTCATCCGGGTCGGCTTCATCGTCGCCATCGCGGTGGCGCTCTTAATGCTGGTGCTGGATCTGCTCTTCACGCTGTTCCCTTACCGGATGCTGGTCTATATCGTAGCCTACTACGTTCTGCTGAACTCCATCTGGCTGACCGTCACCGTGATGTATATCCTTCGGCGGGAGATCACGTTCACGGCGCTGATCATGCTGGGGATTGCGGTGGTTTACGTTCTGTATAAGATACTCGGCATGGATATCATCTATGCTCAATTGCTGGCCATATCCTTGGTGTCCGTTCTGGGCATTCTTCTCATCGGAATCTTCTTCCGGCATGACGAGAAGAAGATGCGGCTGAAGCCCGCTCCGCTGCCCCGGATGTCCATCATGATCTATTCCACGATGCATTATTTCTTCTATGGCTTCCTCTATTTCACCTTTCTGTATATCGACCGGGTCATGGCCTGGTCCACCAGCAGCGTCTACATGCCCTACATCATCTGGTTCCGGGGGGAATACGAGCTGGGACTGGACTTCGCCCTGCTGATGCTGGTGCTGCCCATGGGCTTCTGCGAGGTCAGCGTTTCCTGGCTGATGAAGGACCTGGAGGCGGGGCAGAAGATGTTCATGGGAAGCCGGACAGGCGACATGAACAAGAAGTACCGGCGGCTCTACCTGAGAACCCAGGTGATGCATGTGGCGGTTTCGGTGATCAGTGCGGTTATGATCTATTACGCCGCCACCGTGTTGGATCATTATTACGACCTCGCCAACGGCAAGTCGTTCCTGGCCAGCTCCGTTACCCGGTTCGTGCTCTTCTGGGCTCTGGCGTCCTACACGGTTCTCTCGGTCTTCCTCATGAACGCGGTCATCCTGTTCGCCCTGTCCCAGCCGGTCAAAATGAACAAAGCCCTGCTCCCGGGCATCATCGCCAACTTCATCATCGGCTTCCTGCTAAGCCGTTGGGTGGGTTACGAGTACGCCATCTTCGGGCTGCTGGCGGGTTCCTTGCTGGCAGCCGTGCTCTCGAGCATCCAGGTCATGAGCGTAATCAAACGGCTGGATTACTATCTCTATTCCGCATCCTGAGCAAAAGGAGGTCGGCGGCGATGCACGCGACATGGACCGGTTCCCTGTACCCTCTGCTGCAGTACGCCGCTGCCTTCTTCCTGATGGCCATCTTGGCCCCGCGCCTCATCTTCGCCCGTCACGATAAGGACGGAGGGGGCCGGCAGGAACGGTTCTGGGGCCATCTGGCAGGGGCATGCTTCTTCACCATCCTGCTGGGCTATGCCCTGGTGGCCTTGAAGCTGTTCGAGCTGATCGCCATGGCGGTCATCCTGATCGTGGCGGCTGCCCGTAGGCCGTTGATGCGATGGATCGCCGCCTCCAAGCGGATGGAAGCCCACGGGGCGGAGGTGAAGCTGTACGATCTGCTGGACGGCCAGTGGAGACTGGTACCGGCAGTCACAGCGTGGACCTTGGAACAGGCGGCGACGTCGCGCCGCCGTATGGCGGAGCTCTTCGGCTCGGCAAGGTTCATCCGGCTGCTGCTCTTGGGAACCGTATTGGCCGTCACCGCCGCTCTGCGGTTCCATGACGCTCTGCGCAACCTTGCGCCGGGCGGGGCTGAGAGCTACAGGCTGCTGCGCGGGATCAAGCAGCTCCGGGGCCAGCAGCTGTTCCAGGACGGGCTGCAGCCGGAGGGGCTGCCTCTCTTTCTGTCCGCCATGTCCAGACTATCGCCGGTGGATCCGCTATACATTCAGAAATTTACCGGTCCACTAATCGGCGTGCTGTTGACGCTCTCTTTATATTTCGCCGTTACCCGCCTCACCGGTGTCTACTCTGCCGGCATCCTTGCGGCAGCGGGGTACGGCTGGATGGAGGGGGTGGTGGACCCGCTGGGGTGGAACGGGCAGGCAGCGGCCCATGCGGGCGGCTTCGCAGCGATCTTCGTCCTGCCGGGGCTGGTCTTCACCTCCCGCTATCTGAATGGCGGGCAGCGGGTATGGCTGTTGCGCGCCGGGTTCTGCTTGGGTGCGGCCGCCCTGATCCATCCGGTGGTCTATGGCTTCGCTCTGACGGCTCATCTGCTCCTGGCCGCCGTGCATCTGACTGCGGCGCCCCGGGAATCCGGGCGGTTCAGCCTTGCAGTTGCGCTGGCCGGGGCTGGAGCGGGCCTGGTTGCCATGCTGCCATTGGGGCTAGGCCTGCTCATGGGTAGGCACCCGGTGGCGGCGGCGTCTTGGCTGCCGTGGCCGGAAGTACGGCTCGGGTGGGAGTGGCCGCTGTTCCGTAGCGCAGTGGAGCTTACGGCCGCCGGAACGCTGCTCGCCACCGGCCTCGTGTGCCTCCTGCTGCTGCCGGCTGCCGGGCGGAGCAGGTCGTCTGCAGAGAAGCTCCGCACAGGCGTCTTTGTGCTTCTGCTCGGTGCCGCCGCCCTGCTCCTGAAGCTTCCCGGCAGCTTGATACCAGCATCGGCATCTGCATCGGCGGCTGGCGCCCTATCCCTGCGGGCGGATGCCCTCTGGGCCTGGCTGCTGCCGTTCCTCTTAGGCACCGCCTGGGGCTTGGTTGCCGGACTACTGCAGCACCGGAGCCGTGTCTATGCGGCGCAGCAGCTGGTTGCCGGCGTCCTGCTGCCGGTGGCGGCCCTTCTGCTTCATCCGCCGTCTCCTCCGGTGTCCGCCAAGCTGGAGTCGGAGAGCAGCGTCCGGCAGTACCTGCGGATCCGCAGCATGCTTCCGACCCGGACCTGGACCATCGTCTCGCAGGAGGGGACGCTGGCGATGGAGAGCGGCTTTCATATGAAGGTGTCCGATCTGCTCGAGGACTACGATCCGGAGCGGCCTTACCTGACCCGCTGGAATGAAGAGAAGCCGGATCCGGAGGTCACCCATGACGTCTTCCTCTTCTATGAGAAGCGGATGCCGTCTCCGGATCCGGATGGGGAACGGAGCCGGGAAGAGGCCCGGCTCAAGCTGTGGATCGACCGGCATCGGGCGGCTTGGGGCGATGCGACGCGATTTTATGAAGATGAAGCTCTAGCGGTGTACCGCATCCATCGGGAGATGACGGCGGAGGAGCGAAACCAATTGCTATGGGGGGGGTAATATGGCGGATATCTTAGAGAGTCTCTTGCAGCTGCTGCGGTTTACGCTGTCTTATTTCCTGCTCTTCCACTTCATCCCGCTCTTGGTCCTGCCGTTCGACCGGGAGAAGGACACTTCGATGGAGCGCTGGGTCATCTGCCTGATTCATTCCCACGTCTTCCTGATCACCATCGCTCACTTGCTGGCCCTGTCCGGGCTGTACGAGACCATCTCTCTATACGGTGCGGTGCTCGTGGCAGGCCTCTTCCTGCTGCGCCGCCGGATCCGGGCGGGAACCGTATCGCTCGGGACCAAGCAGGTGATGACGGTGCTGGACTTGACGGATAACCGGGGCAAGCTGCTCCGGCGGCTGCGAAGCAGGTTCAGGGCTTTCCGCACTCGCGCGATCCTGGCCCTGCGCAGAGCCGGTGCGGAGATGCTCCGAAGCCCTGTTGCTTGGCTCGTCATCTTCGCCAGCTGGGGCATCGTGGCGGCTACCCGGTTCAGCCATGCGGTGGGGCACAGCTACTTCGCCTCCTCCGACCCGTACGTCCATCTGAAATGGGCCAAGGCCATGAGCACCAACCAGCTCTATGTGGACGGGGTGTATCCTTACGGCTTCGAAGCGGTCATCGCGGTTCTGAACAAATTCTATCTCCTGGATCCGTATTACATCGTCCGCTACATCGGCCCCTTGACGGCCGTGCTCTTGATGGGCACGCTGTTCTTCGTTCTATACCGGGGCTATTCCCGCGATGTGCTCCTGGTCGCCACGGTGTTCGCCGTCATTGCGGGATCATCCTGGATCTACGGAGGATACGTATGGCGGCAGATGTCCGCGCTGTCCATGGAATACGGCATCCTGTTCTTCTTCCCCGGCATCCATTACCTGGCCGACTATTTCCGGAGCGGGCGGGGCCGATCCCTGCTGCTTGCGGCAGAGTGCATGATCCTGACGTTATTCATTCACCCGTATGTGGCCGTATGTACGGGAGTGGCTTACATCATCACCTTCGTGCTGCACGCGGATCAGGCTCTCCGCTCCGGACGGTTCCTGAAGCTGGCGGGCATCTTCTTGGCTGCCGGGGCAATCGGGGTGCTGCCGCTGGGGCTCGGGGTGGCGTCGGGCCTTCATTTTCACGAGACCTCCATCGAATTCATCAAGGACAGCGTCACCCTGGATTCCACCGGCGCCCGGTCCTTGGCGGGAATCTGGAGTACCTACCGGGACCAGCCGTTTATGAAGGCACTCCTGGCTGGTGCAGGGTTGCTGGGCCTTCTGACCCTAGCGGCTCTGCTGCTGCGGAGGTGGCTCAGCCGCCGGCTTCGGGAGGACACGGACTGGAGGATGAACCTGGTCTATCTGTTCCTTGGGCTGTTCTTCTTCGGCATGTATCAGGCCGGCGCCTTGGGGATTCCCGTCTTCATTCCGGAATACCGGCTCGAGATCTTCTTCGTCATCGCGGCGTCCATCGTCATGGCGCTGACAATCCGGCAGGCCGTCTTCTTCGTCCGGAGCGTCTGGATCCGGGGAACCGCCAAGCTGGCTGCTTCCGTCCTGCTGCTCCTGTTCCTGTTCACCCAGCCCACCCAAGCCCTTCCGCCGGGCGACCGGTTTCAATACGAAGAGGCGGTTCAGGCTTATATCCAGATTCGCAGCCACTATCCCCATCAGGAGTGGACTATCGTCTCGACCATAGAGGAGTATTCAATGGTTCTGGGCTACGGGTGGCACTATAATATGTGGGAATTCTCCAAGGAGATCCGGGAGAGAAGCAAGGCGGCCTTCAGCTTCCCCACCAACTACGTCTTTCTCTTCGTCGAAAAAATCCCCCTCGGCTCCCGCCAGGCCGTCTCCCGGGAAGATGCTGAAGCGCCGTTCCCGACGGTTGCCGGCGGCCGGTTGGATGACTACTATCGCGTGCCGGAGAAGCGGCGCGTGATTGAAGCCATCGCCTATGATTGGGCGGAACGGTACCGGGAAAGCCACGATTTTATGACGGTATTCATGGATACGCCCTCCATGCGGATTTATTTGATCCGGCAGGATGGCAACCGTCCGTACAATCTACTAGAATAAAGCTAGAGGGGGATTCAGTCAGATGAGTACATCATTGGTGATTATTCCGGCTTATAACGAAGAGAGCAGCATTGCCGAGGTGGTTCAGGGGATTCGGCGGCAGCATCTCGATTTGGATATTCTAGTCGTGAACGACGGCTCCACCGACCGGACGGCGGACGTGGCTCAGGCGGAGGGGGTGCTGGTGATCTCGCATCCGACCAACCTGGGCTATGGAGCGGCAGTCCAGACCGGGTACAAGTTCGCCGACAGCCGGCAGTACCCCTATGTGATACAGTTCGATGCGGACGGCCAGCACGACCCGTCGACCCTCCACAAGCTGACGAAGGCTATCGAGGAGGGGGACTCGGACATTGTGATCGGCTCCCGGTTCCTGAACGGCAGCGACATTGAGATGAAGGTGGGGCTCTTGAAGCGGATGACGGCGTCCTTCTTCCGCTGGATCATCCGGGTTCTGACAGGCGTGCGGATCACGGATACCACCTCGGGCCTGCGAGCGGTGCGCCGCAAGGCGTACGCCTATTATTCCGTCCGCAACCGGTTTCCCCAGGAATACCCGGATGCGGATTTCCTGATCCAGCTGCTCTACCGGAACTATAAGATTACGGAGGTTCAGGCGAACATGCGGGACCGGTCGTACGGCAAGAGCGTCCAGCATGGAGGGGTGAAGCCCGTCATCTATATGATGCGGATGGTGCTCAACATCTTTATCGTCCTGCTCCAGCACAAAATCTTGCTTAGGGTGAAGAAAAATGCCTAATGTCCTGCACGTCTTTCTCCTGCTCTGCGGGCTCATCTTCTTCGGAACGGTCGTCAGCCTCCTCATGCGGAACAAAATATCCGAGAAGTTCTCCCTGGTCTGGCTGGTAGGGTCGGGGGCCATTCTCGTACTCTCCGGATACCCGTCCTTGGTGGACCAGGCTGCGCATGCCATCGGCGTCGATTACGCTCCGTCGCTTCTGTTCCTCTTCTCCACCCTGGTGCTGCTGCTTATCGTTTTGTATATGTCCATCCAGATCTCCTACCTGAATGATAAGGTGAAGGAGCTGGCCCAGAGCATGGCGCTGCAGGATTTTGAGGAGAAGCGGCGGGAGAGGGAACAGGGTCAGGCCGGGGGCGGTTCGGAATCGGCTGTGGCTTCTGCATCGGCTGCAACCTCCGCTGCGGCTGGCATGAGCTCCGGGAAAGCGGTGGGGTCATGAACGGATCCATCGGATGGACTGCGGCAGCCATCGGCTTGGCGGTTCTTCTGCTGCTGTCGGCCTGGGCGGTCTGGCTCGGCACGAGAAGCAGAAGGGCTTTGGGGAGGCGATCGGACCTGGCCCGGGAGCTTCTGAAGGAGCTTCGGCCGGAGCTGGATCCGGCGTTCTTCTATAATGCGGTGCTGGCCAAGCTGTCCGGACTCGTTCGGGTTCCGAGCTATGCCTTCTATCTGTATGACGCTCGCGAAGGCACATATCGGCTTCGGGCGATTCGCACGCCGGACGACGCAACGGCAGAGATCGGCCCGTCCTATACGGGGCTCGTCCCGTACAAGCGGGGCAGGGGCTATCAGCCTGCTGTCACTATGGATCTGAAGCAGCTGGAGGAGAAGCCGGGCTACCTGCAGCATCTGGATCTGAAGCTGCTGGCGGTTCCCTTGAAGGGCGGCAGGGGACTGCTGCTGGCGGGCCCGGTCCGAAGGGTGAGCCGGAGTGTGCTGCGGGAGCTGGGCTTCCTGGGAGAACTTCTTCCAGGAATGCTGGACCTGGCGCTGGGCCTGGAGAGGGACAAGGAGAACGGGGAGAGAGGCGGCCCATTGACGGGGCCGACGGTTCAAGGTGGGGCGGCTGCGGATACGAAGGCAGACTTTCCGCTGAACGCGACGGTGTCTGCTGCTGTCCCAACCCCAGCTGCCACGGTCGTATCGGTTCCGGCCTTCGATCTGGTTCAGCTCCTGGAGGAGCCGATCCGTGTGGCGGAGCTCCTGCTGCAGCTCATCGGCCGGCATATGCAGGCCGGAACGGCGCTCCTTCTGCGGAAGACGGGGGCGGGAGAAGGCTTCTCGGCCGCCTTCTCTTCCGGGTTGAAGAAGGAGCATATGGATCGGCTGGCGGAGGAAGAGACTGTCCGCCGCTTATTGGAACTGGCGGCCGGGGAGAAGATACGGACCGTGATGGCGGATCAAGCGGGACCGGAGGAAGATCTGCCTACAGTCATCGGAGAAATGGGCGGAGGATGGGTGATGCTCAGGATCCGGCTTGGAGAGGCGGAGGCGCTGATGCTGTGCCGGTCCGACGGGCTGTCCCCAGAATCCGCAGAACGCCCTATACAAGGGGTCGCTTCCTTGGAGCGGGCGCTTCGTGCAGCCGGGAAGATCCTTGGGCACGAAGCCCTTCTCCACGCTCCCGATCCTGAGAGCTCCGATCCTATGGCACGGTCTGTCCGTATGGACCTTCTGAAGCATCTGGCGCTCTTCATGGACCTGCTGTCTCCCTATACGGTCGGTTATTCGGAGATGATCAGCCGGTACTCGGCGATTCTGGCCAAGGAGCTGGGACTTGGCAGCCGGATGATCCGGCAGGTGGCGCAGGCCGCCTCCTTGGCGCATATCGGACTGCTGGGATTGCCGGGCGGCTTGATGCGGAAGGCGGGAACCTATACGGATGAAGAGTACGGATGGATGAAGCGGCATGCGGAGCTTGGAGCTGCCGCCGTGGAGCGTATGGGTGGAGACAAGGAGCTTGCAGATATGATCCGCTGCCACCATGAGCGGATCGACGGTAAGGGGTATCCGGCTGGCCTCTCTGGAGAAGACATACCGTTAGGGGCCAGGATCATCGCGGTGTCTCAGAGCTTCGTGGCGATGATCGGAGGCAGGGATTATCGGGATCCCGCCCCCTTCGGCTCGGCCATGGAGCAGCTCCGGGCTATCGCTGGCACGGAATTGGACGGCTCTATCGTGGAGGCGTTGGACCAGTGGCTCCAGCAGAAGAGCCGCACTCCGGCAGCGTCTGCAGGGGGGGCCCTGGGACCCTGCTGGGAGATGAACTGCACGCCGTCGGACATCTGCTCTGCATGCCCCGCCTATGGAAATACGGTGAAGCCCTGCTGGGAGCAGGAATCGAACTGCTGCAGGGAGCATGGAAAGTCCTGCAGCACGTGCTACGTATACACCGAGACGCTGTCGAGGAGCAGCCTGCTGCACAGCGGGAACGGAAGCGGGAGCAGGAGCCTCTAGTCCTTCTGGACGAAGAGAATCACGAACCAGACGATCATGAGCAGAATCACGATGAGGATAGGAATCATAAGAGAAGCACTCCCCCCGCACAGGATACCTACTGCATCCTATGCGGGGAGAGTGCTTCTGATGTTTCTCGGGGAGCCGGTCAGGCTCTCCAGTGATAGACAGTACCGGGGGTTCGTTCCCGGTCCGGATCCCAGTCCGGAACCGGAGGCAGCCCTTCGCCGAAGAGAGGCGTCTCCTCTGGAGTGCCGGTCATCACTTTGAAGAGAGTTCCTAGCGTCACATACGGATAGAGGGATTCGATGTCCTTGTTGTACATTCTAAGGCATCCGTGGGTTACCCTGCGTCCGATGGAGGACGGATCATTGGTTCCGTGGATCGCAAAACCCTCTGTCAGCTCAAGCCCTCTGGTGCCCAGAACGCCGCTGCCTCCGTTGGGATCCACCACACGTCTGCCGACGCTGCTCTCGCGGAAGGGGAGGTCATTGCCTTCGGAGCCGGATGCGACGGGGTACAGGGCCAGAAGGCGGCCTCCCAAGGTGAAGCCCAGGCGCTGCGCCTCCGGATAATAGAAGAGCTCAGGACCGGATGAGAAGGGGGGGATGACTCCTCCGGCGCGGCTCACGGAATACCCTTTCTCAAGCTTCTTGTAGTGAATACCTGCCGGGATGAAGCTGATCCAATTATCCGGTGCGATGCCCGAGAGCTTGTCCAGACTTAGGGGATACTGGCCCTTATCGGCTTTGTAGTGCTCGATGGCCGCTTGCAGGACCATGTCCTGGAGCTGTCCCCCGGTCCAGGCAGGTGCGGAGGATGGGGCAGCTGCAGGGGCGCCGGAGATATCCGACAGAGGCTTCTGCTTCTGAACGGATGAGCCGTCGGCCGGCGCAGCATAAGCGGTGCCCCCGCCATAATGATAGTGGTATTCGGTTCGTTCGAAGATGAATTTCTGGTACAGGAAGGCGAACAGGATCAAAATGAGGGCAAGCATGATCAGCAGCAGGCTGACCGCAAGGGGCCACATGGAGCCGGATCTCTTCTTTCCGGCGGGGCGAGGGGGGACGGCGTACAGCTTCGGCTGATTGGTCCGCTTCTTCAGCTCCGCCAGCTTCTCGATGGAAGGGGCATGGCCGTAGCGGGCCGCCCGTTGGAATACGCCTACCGCCTCTGGGTTATTCTCAACAGACAGCTTGCTGGCATAGCCGTACAGAACCTCTTGATCATCCGGTCGATACTGCAGAACCTTCTTATAATAGTTCGGATCATTCCTTGATACGTATACGCCGTCTTTGACCTTGACCATTGAAGCAGCCGCTTTTCTGGGAAACCGGTGCTTGTCCAACCCCAGACCACCCGCCCTTGTACCCGATTTTGAGCAAGGCCATTATAACAAAATCCCATTAATGATACAAACCGTATCATAGCGGGAGCGTGTGGAGGAATGTGGTGGAATAGGGCTAGTCTTAGGTCTTTATGTATACAAAAATGGGGACAAGTCATCCCGTGTCGGAAAATACTTCCTTTCCGACAGAAAAAACAGGAGGGTCATGACAACGCATACACGCAAGTGTTGGTTGGAAATATTGTAAGATTGTAATTTGTTTTCAGAGTCTACAAATAACGACACTCTTTTTCTGAAAACCGTATATAATTGAACTAAGTCCATAACCAATCATTGACAATGACGATACATCGGGTATCGATCGGGCGCGCAGCGATTCAAAAGAAAAACAGCCCTTCGGGCTGCAGCAAACACCAACGATATCCCCTGTTACCTCATGGAACGTTCGGCGCGGATAAAGGCAATGAATCGCCGCGCTTCTTCGGGACTCAGCTTTCTCCCGTCGACGGTCAGTGAGAACTTATCCAGAAGCGCCTCATCTGAAAGCTCAAGAGCATCCACCCATTCACCGACTGCTTCATCCAAGGTCTGGTCGCGGTCATTCGTTCTTCCCAGTATGTAATCGATGGTGACTCCGTAATAATCGGCACATTTGCGGATCGTTTGGAAATCGGGTTCCCTTCGGTTGGTTTCGTAATGGGAGAGTGCGGCGCGGGAGAGCTCCAGCTTCTTCGCAACTTCCTCCTGGGTTAAACCGAGTTCAACCCTTAATTCCGCCAATCTGTTCCTCTGTACGGACATGATGTTCCCCCTTGCTATTCTATTCATCTCTCCTAGTCTACCCTAAAATGCTAGGAAATAGAAGCGTCGACAAATTTTCAAAATAGCGCTTGACATGTTACGAAATGTATCATAAATTAGTCGTATAAATTGTGTGCTACGTTACGGAACATTAAAAGCGAGAGTGATACAATATGGATATTCACGGTGATGAGCTTCAGATCGGATGGGAAGGAGCCGTACCCTACAGCCAACCGGAGTCCTTATTCCGGCTGCTCCGGCCGATGGTTGCGCGAATGTCGATTCTTCGTGTAGGAAGCCAACCGGTGACCAGCAATACCGGAATGGTCATGGTCACGCATTTAGGAGACCGCAAGCTGCGCTTCAAGAGCCACCTCTCCATTCCTTCGTTTCCTCCGATCGTGATGGGGTTCGAACTTGATGACACCGATGATACAATTTGTTTCGAGGGTGAAATTGAGACCCGAAGACCCAAGCACGAGGAGTACGAATACACCGTTAGGCTTCACATGAGTCAGCGGGACGAGAGGAAGCTGCGGCGCCTAAGCTTCACCCTGGCGAAGGAAACCATGAGAATGCTGGAGGACGCAGCGAGCCAGTACAGGAGGCATGTACCGGGTGACGAAGTCGGCATCAGCGGCTGCCACATCAAGATGCTCACGTGATGGATCAATACGAATGAAAACTGGAGGACGATTATGGAACTCAAACAGTACTGGCGGATCTTAAGAAAGCGCCTGTGGCTCATCGCTGCATGTGTAATTGTTGCTACCGCAACTACAGGGGTGTACAGCTTCTTTTTCATTGAGAAGGTCTATCAAGCGTCAACCAAGCTTATTGTGAATCAATCCAAGGAAAACATGGCGAATCAAGGCTTGGATCTCAATTCGGTGAACCTGAATTTGAAGCTTATCGATACGTACAAAGAAATCATCAAGACGCCGGCCATTATGGATAAAGTGGTGGAGCAGTATCCGGATCTGAATATGACGGCAGGCGCATTGGGCGGTGCCATTAAGGTCAGTTCGGTCAATGGAACCCAAGTGATGACGCTGTCCGTTCAACATACTTCCTATAATAAAGCCGTTCAAATCGTAAATGCCGTCTCGCTCGTATTCAAGCAGGAAATTCCCAACATCATGAAGGTGGATAATGTCTCCATTCTGAATGAAGCAAGGCCTTCGGACCACCCTGTACCCGTGAAGCCGAATCCCGTTCTGAATGTTCTGGTCGGCTTGGTCGTATCACTGATGGCCGCCGTCGGCTTAGTGTTCCTGTTGGATTATCTCGATGACAGCATCAAGACGGAGCAGGACATCCAAGACATACTCGGGTTGACGACCCTGACGGTTGTCGCACGGATGACGAAAGAAGATGTAACACCGAAGAGCAGTGAAACCTCCGAAAGAAAGCTGGGTGAGACGACTTATGGCGTCGCGGTCAATAAATAAGAGCTTGTTAATCATGGAAAGTAACCCCAAGTCCCCCATTGCGGAAGCTTACAGAACCTTGCGGACAAATATCGATTTCTCCTCTGTTGATGAAGCGGTACAGATTATCATGCTGACCTCCACGCAACCGGGAGAAGGGAAGTCGACGACAACCGCTAACCTGGCTCTGGCCTATGTTCAAGCCGGCAAGCGGGTGCTGCTGATCGATGCCGATCTTCGGAAGCCGACCATCCACAAGATCTTTAACCGTACGAACCGCGTCGGGTTGACCAGTCTTCTGGCCGGCAACCGCCAAATCCAGGAGCTCCCTATGGACAGCTACATCGATAACCTGGATATCCTGACCTCCGGCCCGATTCCTCCGAATCCTTCCGAGCTGTTAGCCTCTAAGAAGATGAAGGCTCTGCTGGAGGAGCTCCGCAACATGTACGACATGATCATCATCGATACGCCTCCGGCTATAGCCGTAACGGATGCGAACTTATTGGCCTCTCATTGCGATGGCGTGGTCTTGGTCATTGACTCCGGGAAGGTGAAACGGGAACAAGCGCTTCGAGCCAAATTAGGCCTGGAGCATGCCAAGGCCAGATTGCTGGGTGTGGTTCTGAATAATAAAGACCGTAAAGAAGCGGATGACTATTATTATTACACCTATTACGGCAATGACTGACGGATAGATTCCCTTAACGCCGAATGTATCGTCATGAGCGGGCAGCTCAGGTAATGCCTCCTGCACCTCTATCACCGGAGGCACTCGGTCATGCTGTGGGTCGACAGACCTTAGACGTATATCGTCGATGGTGTGATGTGAGGACGGGTTAAATGCCCAAGCACTTCATGTGCAACGTAAACCTTTTTGCGGGATGCAAAAGGGTTTACGTTGCATGTTAAGTTTGCATTCTAATTTAAAGAGAAATGGATAGGTGAACGAGATGAAAAAAGTGAGGAAGGCCATCATTCCGGCAGCCGGTCTGGGAACAAGGTTCCTTCCCGCCACTAAGGCGATGCCGAAGGAAATGCTGCCCATCGTGGACAAACCGACAATCCAGTACATTGTGGAGGAAGCGATCGAATCAGGCATCGAAGACATCATCATCGTAACAGGCAAGGGCAAACGGGCCATCGAGGATCACTTTGACATCGCGTTCGAGTTGGAATCCACCCTGGAGAACAAGGGAAAGCTGGAGCTGCTGCAAGAGGTAAGACGTTCATCCCATGTGGAGATTCACTATATTCGGCAGAAGGAGGCCCGAGGCTTGGGCCATGCCGTATGGTGCGCACGGAACTTCATTGGCGATGAGCCGTTCGCGGTTCTGCTCGGGGATGACATTGTACAGGGTGAGACGCCTTGCATTAAGCAGCTTATACAGCAATACGAGCAATGTGGGAAATCAATCATTGGTGTTCAAACGGTTGATATAGATCAAACTGATCGGTACGGAATCGTAAACCCATCCGCTTCTTGGGGACGACTGTACGAAGTCAATCGGTTTGTAGAAAAGCCACCAAAAGGACAAGCGCCATCCAATTTGGCTATTATGGGTCGCTATGTCCTGACTCCGGAAATATTCGAATACCTCGATCGTCAGGAGATCGGTGCGGGTGGGGAGATACAGTTAACAGACGCCATTCAAATGTTGAACATGACCCAGGGGGTTTATGCTTATGATTTTGAAGGCACCCGCTTTGATGTTGGAGAAAAGCTGGGATTTATTCTAACCACACTGGAGTTCGCTTTGCAACGTAAGGATCTAAAACTTCAGCTCTTGAATGCAATGGAAGAGCTTCTTGAACGGGAGCGGCCCACCACTTATATAAGGGGGGAATTAGCATGACGCCTCCTGAACGTAATGAAGCTGGATTAGCTATGAACAACGGGGGTTATATTCCGGGGCTAATAAATAAAAGCGAACGGGACTTCTATGCCTACAATGTTACAAAACGTATCTTTGATTTTTCAGCGGCTTTTTTTGGACTCTTATTCTTGGCCCCTTTGTTTTGCCTTATAGCAATATTAATAAAGCTGGAGGACCCAAAAGGTCCGGTTTTTTTTAGTCAGATTAGAATTGGGAAGAACGAAAAGGCTTTTCGAATTTATAAGTTCCGGTCCATGGTATCTAATGCCGAGGAGCTTCTCGAGAAGCTGTTGCACCAAAATGAAGTCAGCGGCGCCATGTTTAAGATGAAGGAAGATCCGAGAATAACGAAAATCGGCAAGTTCATCAGAAAAACTAGCATCGATGAGCTTCCCCAATTATTTAATGTATTAAAAGGCAATATGTCGTTGGTTGGGCCGAGGCCGCCTCTTCCCAGAGAGGTGAACGAATATACGGATTATGATAAACAACGTTTGGCAGTTACACCGGGATGTACCGGATTATGGCAGGTTAGCGCCAGGAATGAAGTAGGGTTTCACGAAATGGTCGAATTGGACCTGGAGTATATCGCGAATAGAGGCTTCTTTTATGACATGAAGATTATTATCCGGACCGTTATCGTGATGGTGACTTCAAGAGGCCTTTAGCTGATGGAGATTGGGGGACAACGATGCGCATCGGAGTAGATGCCCATGTGTTAGCGGGCAAATTTCAAGGCAGCAGGACCTATCTATACAATTTGTACAAAGAGGTTTTGAAGCAGACGGATCCTCAGGGATTCGTTTTTTTCGGCCATTGGGACAAGGATGCTCCTTATGGGAAGGACAAAACATATATCGATTTTCCATCCCATTCGAAGCTAAAAAGGCTGACTTTTCAAACCGCCACGCTATTAAAAAAGTATGATATTGATTTGTACCACACCCAATATATCTCGCCGTTAAGCCTTCCTTGCCAATCGCTGGTGACCATACACGATATTTTGTTCGAGAGCCATCCCCAATTTTTTACGAAATCGGAAGTAATCCGCAACAAAATTCTTGTACGGAACTCCGCTAAGAAAGCCGTGCAGATCCAGACGGTGTCCAGCTTCTCCAAGGCTTCCATAGCGGAGAGATACCATATTGATCCGGATCGGATCGTTGTGGTACCCAATGGCGTCGATGGATCGAGATACAATCCTGGGAATAAGGACGAAGCGGTCAAGCAAGTAGCAGCAGAGTTCGGGATAAGGGATTACATTCTTACTGTAGGCAGAATTGAGCCAAGAAAAAACCACATGACCCTTCTTCGGGCATATAAGCTCTTAAAGGAACGGCATAAGGATATCGGGCCTTTGGTCATTGTGGGCAACCCGGATTTTGGCTTTAGGGACTTCTTTGAATATCTCGAGAAGGAAAAGATTAAAGAGAGTGTCAAAATAGTATCCGGGGTGAGCGATCAAATGCTGCCGCTGATCTATAAAGCGGCTAAAGTATTTGCATATCCCTCATATGCCGAAGGATTCGGTATTCCCCCCTTGGAGGCTATGGCATCCGGTGTTCCAGTTATCGTATCCAATACTACTGCCATTCCGGAGGTGGTGGGAGAATCGGGGATCCTGGTCAATCCGCTAAATGCCGAAGAGATTGCCCATCATATCGAAACCATCTACTTCAATCCGGAGCTGCAGAACTACTTAGCTGCCGCCGGGATTACACAAGCCGGTCAATGGACATGGGAGAACGCGGCAAAGCAATATATCTCTACTATAGGTCGGTTATGTTCGTAACCAGAGAGGTGTCTGATGGAAGTGAAAAGAAAAGTCATAGCCTTTTGTGGGACCCGAGGTGTACCGGCGCAATACGGCGGGTTTGAAACTGCGGTGGATGAAATTACCAAGAGGTTCATCGAACGCAATTATGAGTGCCATGTTTTTTGCAGGCACCAAGAAGATCAGGTCAAGGTTGGTCAGCACGATGGACGGACTCTGATCTATGTGAAAGGGAGCAAGTCCAGGAAGTTGGACACCTTCGTATCGTCGTTTCGTACAGGGGTGTATTTGTTGAAAAACCGGAAGAAATATGATTACGTATTTTGGTTTAATAACGCCAACTTGCTCGGTATTCTGCTAACCCTATTTACCGGCATCAAATTCGCGGTGAACACGGACGGGTTGGAATGGAGAAGGGCGAAGTGGTCCCTGCCCTTTAAGGCTTATTATTTCCTCAGCTCCTTATTGATCAGTCTGTTGTGTAAGAATCTCATTTCGGATTCAGTCGCCATTCAGAGCTATTATAAAAAGGTCTTTCATAAGAAGACCCAGTTCATACCGTACGGGGTGCCTGAAGAAACGGATTGCAGTGAGCAGGAAGCACAGGATATCCTGAAGACTTATGGCCTGGTCGAGAATAAATACTTTTTGCAGGTCACTCGGTTCGAACCGGATAATCTGCCCCTTGAAGCCATTAAGGGATTCCAGTCCTCCAAGCTTTATTTGCGGGGATATCAGTACGTGCTCATCGGGTATAAGGAGGAAACTCCTTATACGATAGAGATCAAAGCATGTGACGGGAACGAAGGGGTAAAGGTGCTTCCCGCGATTTATGACAAGAAGGTTCTCACAGCACTTCGTAAGAACAGCTTCTGCTACGTCCACGGCAATTCAGTCGGGGGCACGAATCCAGCCTTGCTTGAGGCGATGCAAAAATGCAATAGAATTATGGCGATCAAGGGACCCTTTAGCTCCGAAGTATTAGGTGGATTGGGGATGCAATTCGAAGTTGGAGAACTTCCCGTTTACTTCAACCAAGCTCTTGCCATGGAAGACCAATCAGCGAAAATGCTCCATCGATTGAAACAGAATTATCAATGGGATGATGTTGCGGAAAGCTATATCAATCTAACCGAGTTCAAGTCCGCCAATTATAAGCAAGGACTCGATAAGCAAGTTCCCATGTCCATCTAAAACATTCGCAAATAGGTGATAATATGTCAGATGGAAGGCAGCCATTAGTTGGAGTCATACTGCTCAATTACAATGGGTATAAGGATACTGTGGAGTGTCTCAAGTCATTAAAGCATCTTAAGTATTCGAATACGATGATTTATGTGGTGGATAATTGTTCTCCGGATGGTTCGGGGGATCAATTATCCGTTTTTCTTGAGAGCTTTGAAAGTGACTTGAAGATCAAATTTATGGCACTGAAGAAAAACATAGGATTCTCCGGAGGCAATAATGTTGCCATAAAGGATGCAATTTCCGAAGGGGCCGAGTATGTTTGGCTGCTGAACAACGACACGATTGTGGAGGAAGACACGCTGAACTTCTTGGTTGAAGCTGCGAGGAGGGATGACCGCATCGGAATAGTAGGCTCTAAAATCTACTATTATGGCGGCAGCCTGATTTGGTTTGCTGGTGGCAAGGTCAATAAACTCGGCATGATCTCGCATGTAGGCTCTTATCGGGATGACACATCAAGAGAGCTGTACAGTCATCCCGAGGAAACCGGATATGTGACCGGATGCAGCTTACTCGCGAGAGTGAAGATGATTCAAGAGATCGGCTTATTGGACGAAGATTTCTTCTTGTATTACGAGGACACCGAGTGGAATATGAGAGCCAGAAAAAGGGGCTGGAAAATTCAATATGAGCCCAGATCGGTACTATGGCACAAGGTTAGCGCATCCACCGGCAGTAAGTTTAGGGATCATGCTCCAATCATCGATTATTATAATTTTAGAAATGCCATACTCTTTGTGAGAAAATCCTATTCCAGCGCGTATCGGCTGCTCCCATTCGTAGGGGTAATGATCATGCTTGCAAAAAGGCACATCCGGCTGATGACGAACTCCGAAACAAGAAAAGGAAAGAAAATTTCAATGATCTACAAAGCACTCATTGATGGAGTAAACGGCAGGACAGGAACCATCTGATGGACGGGCAGAGTTGAGGTGATTGTTATTTACAGACATGAGAGAACAAATGAATCGAGAACTTTCAGCATCAAATTGATGAGTATACTTATTACAACGTTAATTATATGCTCTATTAACTTCCCACCTGCAAGTTATATGCCATGGTTGAATGTCGTAGACACTCCAGTGGGGACCTTATCGCTAAACAAAATCCTTTATCTTTTTACAGCAACAGTGATCTTTTTTCTTACTCTTAAACCCAATAATAAAGTCAAACTGAACTATTTCGACATCTGCATGTATTTGTTGTTATTAATGTCCATTATACAGGTGCATCAGTTAGTCAGCCTTTTCTCTGCCATTATTATCCTATTTAATTCTTATTTTATCGGAAGAATAATAGGAGCGTATGGTTTGGACTTGGTAGTGAAGCGTTCGATTATGTATGCCGGGTTGATACAATCCGCAATAGTGATGTATTCGGTCTTTGTAAATCCCGTCATCAATATTGCGAATTTTGTTAATGATTTGCCAGTCGGAACGGATACAAGCTTTTTGAATACCCGTGCAATGGGCTCTGTTGGACATCCCGTCGTTTTAGGAGCGGTGCTTGTACCATCCATATTGTGCTGGATCGATGATATGATCTTGGGTTCCAAGAACAAAGTAACCTACGCTGCAATAGGCTTGCAACTTTTTGCCCTCTACTTATCATACTCTAGAGGTTCGTGGATATCCTTTGTCCTGGTTTTCATCATCATGATGATTAGATATAAGAAAACCTCCAAAATATGGGCATTGGCTGCCGTGAGTCTTCCGATCGTCCTATACTTTGATTTTCTTATCCAAGATATTCTTAACCGCTTCGCGGTTTTTGGCCAAAACGACGGTTCGGTTTCCCACCGTCTGCTCATGTATGGCTGGACCTGGGAACAGCTTGTTCGGGGGCCGCGGCAATTGTTTTTTGGCGAAGGGTTGGGTGGACTTATGCAGCGGTTCATAGAGTCACCCCCAAGCGATGGATTTCTGGCCATCGATAATGTGTTTTTAACAGTTTTAATGCAGTTTGGAGCAATCGGATTTGTGCTGCTGCTCACGATGCTTTGGTCCGTATTCTATAGACATTTGTGGAAGGGTTCTTCGAACTCACGGTGGATCTCGTTTGTTATTCTGAACATGTGCATCGTTGGTGGTACATTCGAAGTCTTCAGTTGGGAAAATACCGGTGTTATGTTCTGGATACTAATCGGAGTATCTTCGAGTCTATTGAATAGAGAACGCCAACAACAGCACAGTTCTATTTATTTGGAAAAACAGGATTATTCCCATCGCCCCTTACATCATCACTTATCCAGCTAGGGAGGAAGTACCTTGACTAAAAAAATGAAGATTAAAGTGCTTCTGCCTGCTCTATCCAGCAAGTTGGAAACGTGGAATCACAATTGGCACATGGGGCTGTCGAATGATCCTTTTCCTTATGGATATAATTGGGCTGAGGATGATTATACATCAATCGATTACGTAAAAGGCAGAACGATCAAAAATAAATACTTGAAAAAAATCTATGAATACCTGCTTCTGCCCTTCAAGACATGGAACAGTGACGTGGTATGGACCCATTATGATAATGATGCGTATATCATGGCGGCGCTGAAAAAAATCCCCATACTAAATAAGTTCCTTCCTAAACAAATATCATGTTTCATTTGGTTGGCGGACAAATCCAAAAATTACAGCAAGTTTAAAATGGGTTTGATTCGATGGCTCATTAAAGGGATCGACCAAATTATTTACTTGGCCCCCACTGAAGCAAGCTTCTTCTCGGGCAAGATGAACATTCCGGAAGACCGACATACCTTTGTTCCATTCGGCATTAACATTGAGAGCTACAGCCGTGGGAAGGAAGAGAGCATCGATTCAATTGCGACACCTTATATCCTGAGTCTAGGTAATGATGTCCACCGGGACATTGATATGCTGGACCAGGTGGCCCGCCGGCTAAAGGGAAAGGCCAAAGTCGTCTTCGCTTCTCAAAACAAGGCCTTTATTGAGCGGCTTAAAAACAACGATAATATCGAATTGGTATCCGCCAACTTGAAGCAAGTTCGATGGTTGTACCGGAACTGTCTGTTTGTCATCCTGCCGTTAGTGAATAATGAACATGCAAGCGGATGTACCACCATATTAGAAGCAGGAGCGAACGGGAAACCGGTCGTGGCAACGAATTGCCCCGGATTGGATGCCTATATTGATCAAGGCGGTTCTGGGTACTTGGTGGAGCAGAACAACCCGGTGGAACTCTATTCCAAATCGATCTATCTTCTGGAACATGAAGAAGAGAGAACGAGAATGGGGAAGAGAGCGGAAGAGTTTGTGAATAACGGAAGCTTTTCTACGGAAATTTGGGCCAAAACCCATTTGGAGCTATCGAAGAAAATCTTAAAACGACACCAGGATTATAAAGCACTGGATTTCGGTGTGTAGACCTATGATAAAACAAATAAAGGATTTCTTCGGAAATAAGGGGATTGTAGCAACCATCCTCTTAACCAGCTTTACCAATGTATCCGTCCTTTTGTTGACCACACTCATCTCGATCCTAACAGCCCGGATGCTAGGTGTTGAAGGACGCGGAGAATTATCAGCCATATTGTTTTGGCCAACCTTCTTGGCAGGTCTCATTGGTTTAGGGCTGCCGACCTCTCTGATCTATCATGTGAAGAGAGAAGGACAAACTGCACAGTATTTCCGTTATGCTGCGGGAACACTTCTTCCATTGGGAGTATTAGCTGGAGTGATTGCATGGTTCTTCCTTCCCGTATGGTTAGATAAGTACTCGGATACGGTGATCAGCCTGGCACGGGTATATACCATCCTAATGATTCCCATGATTCTATTATTAAGTCTTCTGGGGGCTCTCGCCAAAAGTACGGAGAACTTCCAAGTCAATAATGGAATTGTGGTTCTGGTCCCGCTGCTGAATTCGATCGGGCTGGTTATGCTTTGGCAATTCGATGCCGTACATTTATCCGTCATCATTGTCGTGTATTTGCTTTCCCAGCTAGCGATAGCCAGTTTTGGCATTATCAGATTGAAAAATTTCCTCGCGCGAAATGTACACCAAATGAAAGATCGCATAACGAAAAAACCTTATTTCTCCTATGGCATGAAGGTTTACGGGATGGATCTTATTGGTACATTGTATAACCAGGCCGACAAAATTATTATCGTCTCGCTGTTAACTCCGAGAGACTTCGGGCTTTACTCGGTTGTGTATGCTTTATCCCGAATTTTTAATACCGTTCAATTGGCCATTACGGATGTCTTATTTCCTAAGGTTACGGGCCTGAAGCCGGAAGTCATCATCAAGACCGTGGCGAGAGCATTTCGAATATCTTTGGTGATCATGTCTCTTGTGTTGATTCCAAGTTTATTTATCGGGAAGCTCATGTTGGGCTGGTTGTTCGGACATGAGTTCTTGGAAGCATCCTCGACCTTTTATCTCTTGTCCATTGAGTGCGTGCTTGGAGGAAGCTCATGGATACTGGCATCTTCTTTCAATAGTATAGGCCGGCCAGAGTTGGTGCTGATCCGCCAGATTATCGCCATATTGATTAACGTGACGTTGTTCTTCGTATTTGTTCCACTTTACGGCTTGAACGGTATTGCACTTGCATTGCTATCCGGTTCCATCGTTCGTCTCATCATTACCTTGGTTCAGATGCCATATGTTTTCAAGGTCACGTTAAGGAGCATCTTGTACGATAAGGAAGATCTGATGTATTTCAAAAAAATCATCAGCACTATTACGGTAAAGGTTAGAGGTGCCAAACATGAAGACTTCAAAAGAAGTTCATCCCATGGATGAGTTAAAGGAGAAGCTGAAGGATATTCTGAAGCTTATTCCGCCAGGCTCCAAGGTATATTATATCGATTACCCCATGCATGCCAACGGTGGAGACCTGTTAATCATGAAGGGAACCGAGAAGTTTTTTCATGACTACAACATTAAGGTAACGGCAAGGTACAGTGTTCTCGACTTCCCGGAGAAATTGAATATCCCCGAGGATCAACTGATCGTTCTCCACGGCGGGGGGAATTTCGGAGACTTGTACCCTTACCACCAGAAGCTGAGAGAAAGAATCGTCGCCGCTTATCCTAACCATCGGATCGTTATCATGCCCCAAACCATCTATTTCAGCAGTGATGAGGAATTCGAGAAGAGCGCACGTATTCTTAACCGGCACAAGGATCTGCATCTCATGGTCCGGGATCACTATTCCTACGAGCTGGCGAAGGAAAAATTAACTTGCAGCATCTACTTGTCGCCGGATATGGCTCATCAGCTATGGCCGCTGGCACCCGTCAAAGCTGCCCACAAGAAGACCTTATTCTTCCTGCGGAACGATCTGGAGGCGGGCACAAGCCAGAATACGAACCTGCTTCAAAGTGCGGAAGACTGTAAGGATTGGGGAACCTTGTTCAATACGTATGAGATCCTCTTAGTTAGAATAATTGCTAAATTACATGTTCTAAAGAAGCATGGCTTAGGAATTATTCCAACTAAAGCAATATGGTATGGTTTTTCCGATTACTTGTTGCAAAAAACCCTGGGTCTATTCTCTTCCTATGAGACCATTCAGACTTCCAGGCTGCACGGCCATATCTTGTCCTGTCTGTTGGATAAACCCAATGTCATTATCGATAATTCCTACGGAAAAAATTCGAATTACTTCAAGACATGGACTTATCGCTGCACGGTATCACAAACGCAAGAGCAGGAATCCAGAAGCATGGGAATCGCCCAAAATGCATAGAAGCTTCCTTTAATCCACATCGAAAGAGCGATGTGGATTTTGTATTTTACAAAAAAAATGAACTTGAGGAGATGGATGAGAATGAAAGGTATTATCTTAGCCGGTGGAACAGGATCCAGATTGTATCCCTTGACAAAGGTGACGAATAAGCATCTTCTGCCCGTCGGGCAGTATCCGATGATTTATCACGCCATTTATAAGCTGAAAGAAGCAGATATTGACGATATCCTCATTGTAACCGGCCGTGACCATATGGGCGACGTCGTGAACCTTCTAGGCAGCGGGATTGATTTCGGCGTTACCTTTACCTATAAGGTACAGGATCAGGCAGGCGGTATCGCCCAGGCTCTCGGTCTGGCAGAGAATTTTGTTGGTAATGACAGCATGGTCGTCATCCTGGGGGACAATGTATTCTCGGACAATATCGGCTTGTACGTCAACCGCTTCCGCAGAGACGGCGAAGGTGCCAAGATTCTCATTAAGGAAGTTCAGGATCCGGAACGTTACGGGGTTGCAGAATTGAACGGCAACCGAATCGTATCCATCGAAGAGAAGCCGAAAGCTCCGAAAAGCAATTTTGCGGTGACTGGCATTTACATGTACGATTCCAGAGTGTTCGACATTATCAAAACCCTGCGGCCGTCGGGTCGTGGAGAAATGGAAATAACGGATGTGAACAATGCCTATATGGAACAAGGAAAGCTGACCTATGACATTATGGAAGGCTGGTGGACCGATGCCGGTACCCACCAATCTTGGGCGTTGGCGAACGAGTTGATTCGCGATTTCACCTTTGATCTGAGCTTCGGCAGAGAAGTTGCTGCGGCGAGAAAATAGGGAGCTCATTCAAATGATCATTACAAAAACCAAACTTGACGGCGTACTGATTCTGGAAAGCAATATTTACGGCGATCACCGGGGGTTCTTTACGGAAAGTTACAATAAACGCACCTTTGCAGAGAACGGCTTGGACTACGAGTTTGTTCAAGACAACCATTCGCTTTCGGTTGAAACAGGCACTTTGCGAGGCTTGCATTACCAGTTGCCGCCAAAAGCTCAAACCAAACTGGTTCGTGTCATTGCTGGCGCCATCTATGATGTCGCGGTCGATATTCGAAGAAGCTCGCCCACGTTCGGCCAATGGGTCGGAGTGATCCTGACAGAGCATAACAAAAAGCAGCTTCTGATCCCCAAAGGCTTTGCCCATGGGTTCTGCACCATAGTTCCAAACACACAGGTTATGTACAAAGTGGATGAGTATTATTCTCCCGATCATGACCGTGGCATCATCTGGAACGATGCTGATCTTGGGATTGACTGGCCGGAAACAAAAAATCCGATTCTATCCGGAAAAGATGGTCTACTTCCGGCATTCTGTAATGCCCAACTATTCGACTAAATAGGAGTGGAACTATGAACATACTGGTAACCGGCGGTGCAGGCTTTATCGGCAGCAACTTCGTCCGATACATGCTGAGCAAATATCCCAACTACAAAATCGTTAATCTCGATAAACTTACGTATGCAGGGAACCTCGAGAATCTTCAGGATGTGGAAGACAACCCCAATTACACCTTTGTCCATGGCGACATTGGGAACAAGGAACTTGTGCAGTACATCACTCAGACCTATGGGATTTCCGTATTTATCAATTTTGCGGCCGAGTCTCACGTGGATCGGAGCATTAACGAGCCGGATCTTTTTCTGAAGACGAATGTCCTGGGGACACAGGCTCTCTTGGATGTAGCGAGAACGTGCAAAATTGATAAGTATGTGCAAATATCGACTGACGAAGTATACGGCTCTCTTGGAGAAACGGGGTATTTCACGGAAGAGACCCCCCTGGCTCCGAACAGCCCGTACTCTGCGAGCAAAGCAGCTGCCGATATGATGGTGCAGGCTTATCATGAAACCTTCGGCCTGAACGTGAATATCACCCGTTGCTCCAATAATTATGGGCCTTATCATTTCCCGGAGAAATTGATCCCCTTGATGATTACGAATGTGATGGAGCATAAGCCGCTGCCGGTGTATGGCGATGGCTTGAATGTACGGGACTGGCTCCATGTCATGGACCATGCGTCGGCTATAGATTTAGTGCTGCACAAGGGCAGAAACGGTGAAGTATACAATATCGGCGGACACAATGAGCGTAAAAATATCGAGATCGTCGAGTTGATTCTGGAGCACCTGCACGCAGGAAAAGATCTAATCCGTTATGTTACGGACCGACTTGGCCATGACAGACGCTATGCGATTGATCCGTCGAAGCTGGTCGCGGAATTAGGATGGAAGCCGAAGTATACCTTCGATACGGGGATTAAGGAAACCATCGAATGGTATAAGCTTAACCAAGAGTGGTGGAAGCGGGTAAAATCCGGCCAATATATGGATTATTATGTAAAGCATTATGGGGAAAAAGTCTATGTCTAAGAGGGTCTTGGTCACAGGGGCGAACGGTCAGCTGGGTTGTGACGTGGTCCGCATACTTCGTGAAAAGGGGTATCGGGTCTATGCATACGACCGTAATACGTTGGATATTGCCGACATGAACCAAGTATCAAACGTCTTCCATACCGTAATCCCGGATATCGTCATCCATGCTGCGGCATATACCAAGGTGGACCAGGCAGAATCCGATTGCTCAACCGCATTTCTTGTAAATGGATATGGGACGAGAAATGTGGCGGTCTGTGCTGAAGAAATCCGGGCAAAGCTGGTTTACATCAGCACGGACTATGTATTCAACGGGGACGGAAAATTGCCTTACGATGAGTTTATGCCCACGGATCCAATTAATGTTTACGGCAAATCCAAGTTGGCAGGGGAAACTTTCGTGCAGAACCTGCACTCCAGCTATTTCATTCTCCGTACGTCTTGGGTGTTTGGCTCTCACGGAGCAAACTTCGTAAAGACCATGCTTCAGCTCGCTAAGGAGAGGGAAAGCCTGTCGATCGTGCAGGATCAAGTGGGGTGTCCGACTTATACGGTTGATTTAGTCGAAGCAATATTGGCGATCATGGAGACCAACCGGTACGGAATCTACCATGTTTCCAATTCCGGCTCATGCTCGTGGTATGAGTTTGCAGAGGAAATCTTCCGGAATGCGGGGACAGCCGTCAAGGTGGTTCCGGTAACTTCTGAGGCTTTCCCTCGGCCGGCAAAGCGGCCTACCTACTCCGTATTTGACCACATGTCGCTTGAGGCCAACGGGTTCGGGAAGCTTCCGCATTGGAAGGATGCCCTAAGCCGCTTTATGCAAGAGTTAAAAGCTGTTGCAAAGAATGGATAGACGACTGGAGGCGTAGGACATGAGATTAGTGCTATTATCCGGCGGCTCCGGGAAAAGGCTGTGGCCCTTATCCAACGATTCCAGGTCCAAGCAATTTCTTAAGGTTCTTCAGGATGAAGATCAGCAGATGGTATCGATGGTGCAACGAGTGTGGGGTCAATTGGAAAGAAGCCGGTTAAGTGAATGCAGCTATATTGCATCAGGAAAAGCTCAAATCGAAATGCTGCAAAGCCAACTGGGCCAAGACGTTCCGCTCATCATCGAACCGGAACGCAGGGATACTTTTCCGGCTATCATGCTTGCAGCAGCTTATCTGTATTCGGTAATAGGGGTAAGTCTGGAGGAAACCGTGACCATTCTTCCGGTGGATCCTTATGTTGAGGCGCACTTTTTCGATACCATCAAGCAATTAGAAGAGGTCATCTCGATATCGAATGCAAACCTGGCTCTGATCGGCGTAGAACCGACGTTCCCTTCAAGCAAATATGGTTATATCATTCCGAACACAAGGGAAGAGACTGGCGCTGGGTATCATCAGGTAAGTCATTTTCGGGAAAAGCCAGCCGAAGGGGAAGCAATGGAGCTCATCCGGCAGGGTGCATTGTGGAATTGCGGGGTATTCGCATTCAAGCTAGGCTATCTGATCGATATCCTAGCAAATAAGGGCTTGCCTATTCAATACGAGGAGTTATCCAGGCAATACGACATCCTTCCGAAGATCAGCTTCGATTACGAAGTTGTGGAGAAGGCTGCACATATTGTGGTCGTGCCTTATAAAGGTTATTGGAAGGATTTGGGTACGTGGAACACGCTGACGGAGGAGATGAGTACCCAGCAGATAGGCAGAGGTATCATTAGCGAAGACTGTGTCAACACCCATATGATTAACGAAACCAGCATCCCGGTGACGATCGTGGGTTTATCCAATGTCGTAGTAGCCGTTAGCCCCGATGGGATACTGGTAACAGATAAGAGTGCAAGCCCTAGGATCAAGGATTATATTCATTATAACCAAGGGCCGATGTATGAGGAGAGCAATAGCGGCTGGTCCCGTATTCTGGACGATCAAGTATATGAGGACGGACGGTGTGTGTTAACCAAGCGGATTGGCATTCACCGCAATAAGAATTTGAGCTACAGGATGCATGCCGGCCGCGAAGAGGTTTGGACGATTGTAAAGGGCGAAGGGGAATTTGTGCAAAACGGTAATTTTATGAAGGTTCGTGCAGGGAACGTCCTTCATATCCCCATGAAGACCTTGCATGGTATTAGGGCCTCCTCGGATATGGAGATTATCATCGTGCAGAGCGGCGATGGGCAAGAGGATATCCAGACGGTAGAGCTGTTTACCAGTTGGGAAGAAATAGCGAAGCACTGCTTGAAGGCAGTGATGTAGACAAACAAAATATAGCGATGAGTTGATTTCATATGCAATCGAAAGAAGCCATGAATAGCCGAACTAAAAGGATTTGGGCGAGATGGATCCTGACGGTCATCGCTGCAGGATTACTCGTTGTTCTCTCCTTCGTTGGGTATTTGTATTATCAAATTTCATCCATTCAATTAGAGGACATCGAACAGCGAGTGGAGCAACAGGGGAACGCGGTTCAGGACGGAGGACAGGCAACGTCGTTGCCGCTCATTCTTGAGAAGACCGTGGAAGTTGCCAACGGTTTCTCCAGTAAACCTATTGATTCCCAGGATGCTCTAGATGTCGCGGCCATATTATTAAAATCCGGGTTGTCGCCCAAAGACGTCTATTTCCTCATGGGGAAATCCACAGAGAAGCTCTCGAATAAAGAGAAGCTCGAGATTCGAAACAAGCTCCTGGCCAAGCTTTCACCGGAGGAAATCAAAGCGCTTCGATCGATTACCAGCGATTACGGGAAAACCTTGGTCATACTCGATAAAGATTACCCGATTGAGCTCGTAGGCGTATACGATGAGACGGAACGGGCGCGGATTATGAAAGACCTTGAGGCGCGTAAGCAACCATTGCAGCCGACCGTCGCCGCCATGCCTACGCCTGCAGCTTCTTCCGCACCGGCACCGGAGGTAAAGAAGTCCGAGGATCCTATGACCCCAACAAAGGCGGCTGATCCCTCTGCTGGGCCAGGGAGTCTGCAGTTAGAGGAGAAGTACAGCGGCTTGTTAGGAAAATTACAAAACTCCTGTTCTGCTCAGGCGAACCGACTTGTTTCGGAAATTGCAGCCACGCTCAAGAGCAACAAGGAGAATGGCAAGGAGCTGAAGCTGTCGGAGCTGGAGAGCATATACATGCAGAAGGTCATGCAGGCGGAGAAAGGATGTGATACGGAATTCGCTAAGTTGACCAATCAAGCTGAGCAGGAATATTCCCAAGCAGGGTATCCCGCGGATGCTCTGGAGAAGTGGAAGGCAGCCTACGAACAGGCGAAGGAGTCGGCGAGAAACCAAGCGATTCTGACGTTAACGGCTGCAGTTTCCGGTGGCGGTTGATGGGGCCCCCCAACAACCACTGCGGGGAGGTAATCAGATGAACCAAGAGGAGAAGCAGCGCCACGAGCTTAGAAGCAGGCGTATGAGACACGGATCCAATCCTTATCTTAAGAGGGTGCGCATGGGTTTTCTAATCTTGTCCATTCTCTGGTTGGGAGTGATCTTCCTGTTCTCCTCTCAGCCATATCAGAAGCAGACGATCATCCCCTTCCTGCAGAAGCACGTTTCCGAGTCCAAGCTGGAGAGCAAGCTTCCGGATGTTACGATCCGTTATCATGATTCCACGGTTAATTCTCAGAAGCGCCCCTATCAATTCCTGGAGTTCCTGTTCCGTAAGAGTGCACATGTAACCATATACGCGGTATATGGTTTTTTATTGTTTAATTCGATGGTTCGGATCCGGGAGCATGGGCTGGTCAAGGGATATATCGTGCTATGCTTGCTTCTGTTGACAGCGTGCTTCGATGAATGGAATCAAACCCGCATCCAACAGAGAACAGGGATCGTGCAGGATTTGGGCTTTGACTTCACCGGCGGATTAATTGGAATCTGTTTTGCAGCATGGTGGGAGAGATTTTTTAAGAGAAGAATAAGTTAAGAAATGGTAAAATTCGATTCATTTTGATACAATACGTATCGATGAATATAAACTACTGAGAACTTAGAGGTGAATTAAAAAATGAAGAAGAAAGCAATAGCTGTTGCATTGGTTGCTAGCATGACTGTACCGGCGACGTTGCCTGCAGTAGGAATTCCGCTGGTGGATTCACATCTGGCAGGCGGTAAGGCATCGGCAGCGGGACTGCCAAACGAAGTGCTGCAAAAACGATTGCAAAACCTACACAAGATTCTGGCGCAAACCCAGAACTTGGACCTTGCTGAGAAATTCCGCAATTATTTCAAGGGACTGAACACAGAAGCTAACCTGAACTTGGCTACAAACCAGGAACTGGTATCCGCTCTCTGGACGAAGATCAATGCCAAGAAGGGCAATCAGCCTGGCTACGAGCTGATCACACAGAAGAACATTCTGCGGCTCTTCCTGGAATTCGCAGTAACCTATGATCCGCAAGGTAAATCCATCAACGATGTGATCACGGATCCCGAGCTGAAGCCGATTATGGATCAATTGCTCAAGCTTAGCGGCTTGCCGGGAGGATTGAATGATTTTACCCTTAATGACTTTAATCTCTTCCTGAATGCGGTATCCCCTGAGTTGAAAACCAAACTTAAAAGCCAAAATGGTTTGAATAATGCCGCGTTACTGAATTTGGCCACTTCCTTCTCCACCGAGTACGGCCGCCTGGTCTATACGGGTGACGCAGCCGTTACAAATCTGAAGGTGTCCAAAGTGCTGAGCGGTCTTAATCTGACAGCTGCGGACTGGTCCGATGTTGTCAGTAAGGCAATTCTCCGTGTGCTGGGTCCTGTCGATAACGGCGGCGGCAACGGCGGCAACGGTGGCAACGGTGGCGGCGGCGGCGGTGGCGGTGGTGGCACCGGCAATAACGGTGGTACGGTAACCAATCCGGATGGCACCAAGACCGCAACATATGATCTGACCGACGCTCAAATTGCAGAGATGCTGAAGAATGTTAAGGACCAAACCATCGTGTTGGATCTGTCTGGACAAACTGCGGATCATGTACGGACATTAATCCCGGCGAAGCTGTGGCCGGAAGCTGAGAAGCTGTCCGTCCAATACTTAAACGTGAAATTCCCGAACGGTGTTTCATACCTGCTGCCTTTCGATGGAATTGATGTGAATAAGATTGCAGCTTCTCTCAATGTGGACCTTAAGGACCTGAAGTTCGAAGTCCAATGGAAGAAGCTCAACGCAAGCCAGGCAGCCGAATTCAAGAATAAGGCGACTGCAGCTGGACTAACGGTCACCGGGGAGGTGTACGAATTCAGCTTGGTAGCCGTAACTCCGAAGGGAAATACGGAGATCAAATCGTTCAGCGGAAATTATTCGTTCCGAAGCATTACACTGGATTCCGAAGTGAACCCGAACGAAGCATCCGTGCTAACTCTCGATGCGAAGGGCAACCTGCAATTCGTACCGGCTACCTTCACGAAGAGCGGCGGGAAAACAACGGTAACCTTCCGCCGCGGCGGGAACAGCGTATACGGCATCGTAAAAGCGAACAAAACCTTTGCTGACATCTCAGGCCACTGGGCTGAGTCGGATGTGAAGCTGCTTGCATCGAAACTGCTGGTTCAGGGCGTGACTGATACGCGGTTTGAACCTGAAGCGACGGTCAAACGGTCCGAGTTCGCAACGCTTCTCGTCCGTGCGCTCGGTCTGGTGGAGGAAGAAGGCGTGTCCACAAGCTTCAGCGATATACCAGCTAGCTACTGGGCGGCCGGGTCAATCCGTGCCGCAGTGCAGAGCGGCCTGATCAAGGGCTTTGAGGACGGAACATTCCGTCCGGAGAGTCCGATCACCCGCGAGGAAATGGCGGTTATGATCTCGAGAGCGCTGAAGCAAGCGGGTAAGGTTCCGCAAGCTAATAGCTCGGTGCTGCAGTACTTCAAGGACTATACCTCGATTTCCAAGTGGTCCGAAGACGCCATGGCGCAGGTCGTGAAGGCCGGCATTTTCCAAGGTGTGGGGGACCAACAGATGGATCCGGAGCAAACGGCAACCCGTGCACAGGCCGCTGCGGTGTTCAAGAGACTTCTGGTTTACGCTGAATTTATTAATTAATGGGTTCATGGGACTACCTTCGGCTATGCCGGGGGTAGTCCTTCTTTTATATGGAGGCTGTGTAGAGAAGTCTGTTTAGCCGTAAGCGGCATGTGGGGGTCGGGGGATGAACTACCTTGGAGAATGGAAAATATTATAGAAAATGGTCCATCACTTATAACGGTAAGCCGTATTTGCAATTATACGGAAAGAAGAACGCCCATGATCTTCTCTTTCGATTAAATAAATACTTTGTAGGTCTGGATGTTCAACCATATGTGGAAGAGTTGGAGATCCCCCGAAGAGGTAAAATTCGAACAAGAATGGAAACGGGCGCAACGATAGAAGAGAGCGGTGAGAGTCAACATGAAAGAGGTTAAGAGAATAGTAACAGTCTTCTTGGCTGGACTGATCTTGGCCGGCGGTATTGCCGGGGGAGCTCAAGCGGAGCAAGCTAAAGTAGATATTCAAGTGACTTATGCGAATATTAAGTTTGTGGTGGATGGGAAGGCAATGAAGCCTCCAGCCGGACAAGAAGGGTTCTTGTACAAGAACAGTACATACGTTCCCTTGCGATTTCTTGCTTACTCCTTAGGTAAAGCCGTATCCTGGGATGAGGCCACCTATACCGTAACTTTATCCGATCCTGATAAGGCGCAGGTGGAGGCCATTGTTTCCTATAGGGAAGAACGCGTGCTTGGGGCCAAGATTGCTCCCACACCGGCCGAGGTAATCTACAAGCCGGAAGAGCTCGGCGTCTATTTCGATGAAGTGAAGTATGTATTCGACGGGAAGGCAATGCTCCCCCCACAAGATCTTCCGGGGCTCATTTACCACGATACTCTTTATGTCCCCTTAAGGTTTATCTCTGAGGCATTAGGCAAGAAGGTTGGATGGGAACCGAATTCCTTTACCATATCCCTCGAAGGAACACCATTGTCGAAGCCGGCGGAGACTGTAAAGTCGGATGAAAAGGTGAAGTCGGAGGTTCTGCCGCCTAAAGGGAATACGGGCAGTTCGACAGGAGGTGGAGGGGGAGGCCCTACAACACCGGCTAAGCCATCGAAGGATGAACTGGTGCTAGTCACAGCAGCGGAACTATATGGGCTGCAAGCCCAGGTTAAGGAGCAATTCGCGGGATTGAAGACCAGGTATCAATCTGCTACAGCTGAGCAGAAGGAGTCGATAAAAAGGGAAGCAAATACACTGCTGGCTCAAACGGATGGAAAAGTCGATACCATTCTCCGCTCACTGGAGAGCAAATTGTCGGCCAACGGTTATGACACTGCGGTTGTAAATGAAATTAAACAGAAGTATGAAGAAATAAAGGCGGAAGAAAAAGCGAAGTTGACGAATTGACCGCGTGGAGGAAGCGAGGGGGAATTCATATGATGCGGGGCTATCGCCGGGGAGGATGGGGATGTATACCCATCTTGCTCGTGCTGGCTGCCTTCATAGTTGGATTCCTCTTCTGCTTCCAAGTTATCTATCGAATCTTGCTATATTGGGACTATACGGACTACTTGCCTCATACCCGTAACAAATGGGGATTTATAAGCTATATTGCACGAGATGCTGTTAAGGCTTCCCTTGGTGTAATGGTGGGGGCAAGTTTATGCACATTCCTCATTTATCGATATAATAATAAAGAGTAGTTAAGAAATCTTACAAAATACTTGTACTAAATTTATATATTGCTGACATTTTTCTACACCTTTTCAACCTGAGTCAGAGGTATACTAGTTCTAGTCAAACAGAGCCCGGTCATCATAACTAGTATAATTTTTTGTTCTAAGGAGGAAAGAATCCATGGCTGGCAGTAGTGAAGGCAAGGTGGAATTGGATATACGCCTCATAATGGCAGAGCTAGGACTCGATGGGGACCGTTTCATAAATGAGCTCCAAGCTGTCTCTCCAATGCAACAGGATCGCAGCAGTTCGACTCTCCCCAATAATGGCTCCCGTAGTTACCGTCTCAGACCAGCTTGGAATTTGTGTTAGGAATTCAGTGCGACTTGGTGAGCTTCGTTACCCTTCCTCTATTTCGTAACTCCCCATGATATTCATTTTCCACTAATAGTCAGCAGTCAGCTTTTCCAATAGACCCTCAAGCTATGTCGTTTAGGACGGTATAGCTTGAGGGTTTATTGTTTTTTGTGCGAGTTTCTTCTTTCTCTCCCGATTGTGGTATCCTATTTTTATCATGTTCGGGGGAGGGCTAGCGTTGTTTCTGGAATGTATCGCAATAGCTGCAACGGCTGCGAGCGGATATGGGCTGTTCGTGCTTCCAACCCAGTGGTTGAAGGTAGAGCATGTCATAATGTCGATAGGCTTGAAGCATAGAATCGTCCAAATTAGCGACCTTCACGTAGAGAGGCTCCGGGTAAGCCCCGAGCGGTTAGCGCGTATTGTCCGGCAGGAGGGTCCCGATAGTATTATGCTTACAGGGGATTTTACGAGAAAGCTTCGTTATTTGCCTAGACTGGAGCCTTATCTCAAGACGATCATGTCTATAGGAGTGCCGGTATATGCCGTTCCCGGAAACCACGATTATAAAATGAAGAGCGGTGTAGAACGGTTGTTTCGAATGCTGAAGCAGTATGGCATCACCGTATTGCGTAACGAATCGATTGAGGCGGATGGTTTCCGTTTGGTGGGAATCGATAATTTCGGAACAGGACATAGCCGAATTCAAGATTCGTTCAAAAAGATAGAGGCGAGGAACAAGACCATAGTCATCACCCACGACCCTAATGTAGTCCCCCATATCAAACAATCCTACGATTACTTAATGTCCGGCCACTTACACGGCAAACAATTCAATCTTCCCTTTCTCTTTAAGATCAAGAAGAAGGGGGATCTTCCCACACGCGGGATCTATAAAGGACTTCATAAAGCGCCCGAGGGTTGGTTCTACATCTCCAAGGGAATTGGTCAAGCGGGCATTAACGCCCGGCTGTTCGTACGAAGTGAAATCACCGTACATGACTTATAAATCGTGATATGGATTCGTATTCGTGATCTCCATCACTGCCAACCCTAACTATCTTAGGTAAGTTAGTTGAATGTGTATGGGCATGGGCCCATGGACGGGATAGGGAGGGACTTGAACCATGTTGGAGAAACAAATGGTACCGTCAAGATTCAATGCGTTGACGGAGGCCGATGATGGCGGCGTCATCCTGTATAACAGCTATACGGGGGCCATCGTGACGTTTTCGGCGGAGGAGCGCGCGAATGTAACGGCGGTGCTGGAGGGCCGGATGGATGGACTGGAGGCCCTGGCGGAGCAGATGCTGGAGATGGGCTTCATCATCGGGGTCCACGTGAACGAGGAGCGGCGGCTGGAGCTGCTGAACCAAAGCATCGGACGGACCGATTATCTTCACCTGGCCATCCTGCCGACGGAGCAGTGCAACTTCCGCTGCTTCTACTGCTTCGAGGATCATGCTCGGGGCAAGATGGGGGACGAGACGGTCCAAGGCATCAAGAATTACGTGCGGCAGCAGGCGCCGTCCCTTCGTCAATTGACGGTCAGCTGGTTCGGCGGTGAACCCTTTGCTGCGGCGGACGTCATCGGTGAGCTGTCGGCGTTCTTTATCGAGATCTGTGCGCAGTATAACATAGAGTACAAAGCGGAGGCGCTGACGAACGGCTATTTCCTGAAGCCGGAACTGTTCGAGAAGGCCATCGGCTGGAGGATCAGCCACTTCATGATCACCGTCGACGGGCCGAAGGACATTCATGATACCAGACGGGTGCAGCTGGGCGGCGGCGGAAGCTATGACCGGATCCTGGAGAATCTGAGAAGCATGAGAGCGACCCAGCATGCCTTCGAGGTATCGCTGCGCTCCAATTTCGATTACGACACCCTGCCGCATATGGAGGAGCTGATCGACATCCTGGCGGAGGAATTCGCAGGAGACCGCCGCTTCCAGGTGTTCATCCGTCCCCTGGGCTGCTTGGGCGGCGCCAATGATCATATGCTCAAGATCGTAGCGGACGAAGAGAAGAACAACAAGATCTGGGAGCTGAACCGCCAAGCGATGAATAAAGGGCTTCCGTTGAGCGGCCTGGTGGAGACCTCGCTGATGCCTCTGGGCTCCATGTGCTACTGCGTGAAGCCGAATTCCTTCGTCATCGGCTCCCAGGGCACCATTCACAAGTGCTCCGTTGCGTTGAACCTGGATTCGAACCAGGTAGGCCAGGTGCTGCCGGACGGAACCTTCCGGATGGATTATGACAAGCTGGCACTGTGGACCACGGAGGGCAAGAGCGTGGCCGCGGAATGCGGCGAATGCTTCTTCCAGCCGTCCTGCAACGGCAACCATTGCAAGCTGTTCCGCATGCTGAACGACAATGCCCGTCCCTGCTCCTTCGAGAAGCTGGAGATCGGCCAAGCGCTGCGGGCGGTTGTTCAGAACGCAACCCTGGAATAGGAGGTGAACCCCATGAAAGTGATCCGTGCCGGTCTTTCCCCGGCCCAAGCCGCTTCCACCGGTAAGCTGAGCAAGTCCAACCCGGGCGGCCTGAGCCAGTAATACATGTCGTGTATCCGATGTAACGACAAAACGGGTGGAGAAGGGATAATCCCTGTCTCCACCCGTTTTTTTTGTGCTGCTTAAGCGGTGGCTTTTGCTTCCAAGGTAAAGTTGCGGATCTCGGCGCCTTTGCGCTCGTAGTAGTACCAGTTCAAGGCGAAGCAGACTACATAGAAGCCGATGAAGTAGTACAGCGCGTTGACCGGCGTGCCGAAGGTCTTGGTGGACCATCCGAACAGCTTCGGGATGAAGTAGGAGCCGTAGGCGGCGAAGGCAGCGGTCATGCCCAGCACGGACGCGGCTTTGTTCGCCGGGAAGATGTGCGGGATCATTTGGAAGGTAGAGCCGGATCCGATACCCGCGGCGACGAAGAGCAGCAGGAAGGAAGGCAGGAACCCTCCGAAGGCATGCTGGTTGATGAAGTAGATGGCGGACGATGCGCCGATGCTCATGGTGATGAACACGATAGTCGTCACACGGGCTCCGCCGAACTTGTCGCCGAGCCATCCGCCAACGGGACGGGCAGCAGCCGCCAGGAAGGCGCCCCAGAAAGCCAAGGAGACATGCTCAGGGAACTGGGATTTCAGAAGCAGCGGGAAGGCTGCGGAATAGCCGATGAAGGAGCCGAAGGTGCCGACATAGAGAACGGTCATGATCCAGTTGTGCTTCAGCTTGAAGACCGAGAACTGCTGCGCGATCGGCTGCTTGACGGCCGGCAGGTTATCCATGCCGAAGAATGCAGCCACAGCCAGAAGCAGAATCGGGATGACCCAGATGAAGGCGGCATTTTGCAGGAACACTTCCTTGCCGTTCTTCATCAGCTGGCCGTCTCCGAAGAATGGAATCAGCGCCGCGGAGGTAATGATCAGAGGAGTTACGTACTGTACGACAGATACCCCCATGTTGCCCAGACCGCCGTTGATGCCGAGAGCCGTGCCCTTCTCCTTCTTCGGGAAGAAGAAGCTGATGTTGGAGGAGGAGGAGCAGAAGTTGCCGCCTCCCAGGCCGCACAGACCGGCCAGAAGAAGCATCACGGAAAAGGAGGTGTCGGGATTCTGGACGGCGAAGCCGATGCCGATGGACGGAATCAAGAGAACCAGAGTGGAGATGACGGTCCAGTTCCGGCCGCCGAAGATGCCGACCGCGAAGGTATACACGAAGCGGAGTGTGGCTCCCACGAGACCGGGCAGAGCCGCCAGGGTGAAGAGCTGATCCTGTGAGAAGCTGAATCCGATGTCATTGAGTTTAACGGCGACGACGGACCAGATCTGCCATACGATAAAGGCGATCATCAGGTTAGGTGTGGAAATCGCCAGGTTTCTCCGGGCATGCCGGCGGCCTTCCGTTTGCCAGAACTGTTGGTCCTCAGGTTTCCAAGTCGTAATGCGTGCCATGGGTTTTTCCCCTCCATTTATCGCGTTTCATGGTACAAATAGTAGCAGAGGGGCGCAGTTGAATTTGTGAAAGCAATCACATCTTTTGTGTCGGATGTGTGACTGCGCTTACATTTTGTTTTCACATTGCGACTGCAACGGGGAACCTTCATAATGGAACCATAGGGTTTGGGCGGAGAAAGGCGGGACCATTGTTGAACATTACCGCAATGAGCTTCAACTTAAGGATTTCCCGATGGCTGGATCTTCATCAATCTTGGCCGTTCCGGAAGGGCAGAGCCGCGGAAGCCATCCTGGCGCAATCGCCTTGGATTGTCGGAACCCAGGAGGCTGACCTCTCCATGCTGAAGGACCTGGATCCCCTTCTGAAGGGCTACGAGCGGATCGGCGAGGGCCGGAGGGGCGGCGTGCATGGGGAGCACAATGCGATTTATTACAGCACCAAGAGGCTCCGCTTAACGGAGCATGGACAATTCTGGATGTCGGAGACGCCCGGGGAGCCGGGCTCGAAGGGCTGGGACGCCCGGTTTCCGCGCATCTGCACATGGGGGCGCTTTCAGCTTCGCAAGGAATCGGGAGAGCTGCTTATGTACAACACCCACCTGGACCATGTGGGGGAAAAAGCGCGCATCAACAGCGTCCAGTTGATCTGGCAAACCATTCAAGAGCATCAGTCACGCTTCGGGCCGACGCCCTTCCTGCTCAGCGGAGACTTCAATGCGACGCCGGCTCATCCGGCCATCCGGTTTCTGTCGGGAGAGCTGGAGCTCGAAGGCCGGCAGGCGGAGCTGGCCAATGCCTTCGCGGATCCGGCTCATGCAGGCCGCACATTCCATGGGTTCCTGGGCGGCAAGTCCGGGGAGCCCATCGATTATTTGTTCGGCGGCGGCGGGCTCCAGCCGCTGCATGGAGACGTAATCCGCTCCAAGTTCGGAGGACGGTACCCCTCGGACCACTATCCGGTGACCGCCATATTCCGGTTCAAGCCGGCCGTCCGGTAAGCCGCAATACTGCCGCAGCTTAAGCTTCCGTCAGCACGAAGACCTTGACGTTGCGCTTCACCCCGAAGGTCTGGGCCTGCTCCAGGTCGTTCATATACACGTCGATCTTGGCGCCCTTGATGGCGGAGCCGGTATCCTCCGCGCGGCGGATGCCGATCCCTTCGATGTACACGGTGGAGCCCAAGGGGATGATGCTGGGGTCTACCGCCACGGTGCGGCCCTCTTCAGCCTTGACGCCGCTGTACGTAATGCCGTAGGCCGGATGGGACGGTGTCTTGCCGGTGGACTCCTTCCCGGAGGTGTACGCGGTCAGGGTGGAAGACAGTACCTTCTTGATCACAGGTTCCTTGCCGGCAAGCTTGGGCACGTCGGCGGGTACGGAAGGGATCATCAGCTTTTGGCCGATCTGGAGGGAGCCGGGGTTGGCGATATCGTTGTAGGCCTGCAGGGCGGTGAGCGGAATGTTGAAGTCCCGGGCGATCTTATAGAGCGTATCGCCGGAATTGATGATATAGGTCAGTGCCGATGGAGCTTCAGGCTCCGGTGCGGCTTCGGCCGGCTCCTCCGGAGCGGGCTCGGCCTGCTCAGGCTCCGTATAGGGGGTATAATAAGGGTAGGAGTAGCGTGGAGAGGATTCTCCATCATCGCTGGCCGCCGGATAGGCGAATACGGATGCCGCCGGTTGAAGCAGGATACAGAGAATGGCGAACATAACGGCTATGGCACGGGTTCGGATCGTTAACATGACTTGTCCTCCTCTATGAATCTATAAATGGTTGATAGTACTAGAATGACCCCAATTTGGAAAATCTATACCTGCCGTTCTGGGTGAAAAATAAAACCCCTCCGAACCGGCGCAGCCGGTATGGAAGGGGTTTAGCGAAAGAACACACCAAAAAAAGGCCGCGGATGCGGCCTTTTTGATTATGTGCGTGGGCCTGCTTTGGTATCGGGAGGAGGAGAAACCTCGCGCTGGAGGTTCCTTCGGCAAATCTCCTTGTACAGCATGATTAAAAAAATAAACTCGTAATCTTCCGGATCTGAACGGACGGTCCGGTAGCTTTCTAATAAGGTTTGGGTTTCCAGCTTCATGATCGGGTCCATCTGAATCCATGCTCCTAACAGGGTATGACTGATATGTAAATCATAGTAAAATTTTACCAGAGTCATTAACCGTGTCAATAGAAATTAGCTGAAAGTATCTTCATTGCGGCTGTCGAGTCATTACAATAATATAATGATACAAAATGTATCATACGACGGTGTTTTTGTGGTACAATAGTCCCAACATCAGATCCAAGGTGGGAGGGACTGCAAATTGGCGATATTGGGAAGAAGAAGGAGAAGGCGCTTCGTGAGGGAGTTCTGGTCCACATGGCTTCCGCTGTCCTTGATCGTGCTGGTTCTTGCCTTGATTCTGACGGCTTCCAAGTTCGTGGGGTAGGTCTCAAGACTATGACGCGCCATGAGCACGAAGCAAGAAGAGAAGCAAGAAGCCTCCGTTGCCCGCGAATGCGGGTGGGAGGCTTCTTGCTTCTACTCCTGGGCGGCTCCGTCCATGAAGAGAGAGACGATATGCCGGGCGGCTTCCTCCGGACTCCCGTAGGCGTCCATCACGGGCTTCCGGTTGCCCAGCATCAGTAGGGCAGAGAAGGCATGGGAGAGGAAAATAGGGGATAAGGCTCTGAGTTCTCCGCCGGAGGCAGCCGCGCGGAAGGCATCCGCCATCACGCTGTGGATCGCCTGCTCTGTGGACCGGATCTGCTCGAGCTGCTCCGCGGACAGGTGGGCTCCCGCCTCCTTCATCATGGTGGGGAAGTCGGCCCGATTGACGGAGAGATGGCCGGTAGCGATGCGGACCAGCCTGTCACGGAAGGGGACGGGTTCCTCCAGCAGGCGGAGGGTGACCTCCTTGGCATTCCGCAGCACGTAGACGACCGCCTCGGTGAAGAGCCGTGACTTGTTGGTGAAGTAATAATATACGGTGGCTTTGGTGACCTGGCAGGCCTCGGCGATCAGCTCCAGGGAAACCTGCTCGTATCCCCGTTCCATGAACAGTCCTGCTGCCGTCTGAAGCAGCCGGCTCTCGGTCTGCGGATCGGCTCCGGTGGACTTGGGCGGCCTTCCTGGGGTCCGCTTCAATTTTCGTTCCATAGAAAATCGTTCTCCTCTTGATTAATTAACCTTCCGGTATATATAATTAAGATTGTAATTATTATAAACCAATTCGCTCTCCATTAGCTAGGAGGAGGATCACCATCATGACATCATCCCTTAACCCCCATCGAGAAAGCCGGTTTGCCCGCTGGGTAGCCGGTCCGCGAACCAAATGGATCACCATCGCCGTCTGGCTCGTGCTGGCAGGCCTGCTGAGCGCTCTTCTGCCTTCGGCGTCCAGCCAAGAGAACAACAACGCCGCCAATCTAGACGAATCCTATGCATCCGTTCAAGGTGAGCTGGTAGCGGCCCGGGAGTTCCCGAACGAAGCGGGGATTCCGGGACTGGTCGTTCTGAAGCACACAGGCGGTCTGTCTGACGCCGAGCTTGGCAAGGTGCAGAGTCTCGTCAAGAGTCTGGACGAAAAGCCGCTGCCCCACCAGGAATCGGTGGTGCCGTTCCACAAGCTGCCTCCGGAGGTGCTGAAGTCCCGGCTCTCCAAGGACGGAGCCGCCTTGGTGCTGCCCGTATTCTTCGAGAAGTCGGCGGATACGGATGCCCTGAAGGAAAGCATCACAGCCTTGAAGGAACGCGCAGCCTCCGTGTTCGGATACGACCCGTTCCAGGAGGGAGCGGACGGCAAGGATCGCTTGTCCGCCCGGATGACCGGACCGGCGGGAATCCAGGTGGACGCCGTGAACCTGTTCAAGAACGCCGATGTTTCCCTTCTGCTCGGCACCGTGCTGCTGGTTCTGGTCTTCCTGCTCCTGATCTACCGGTCGCCGATTCTGGCGCTGATCCCGCTGATCGCCGTGGGCTTCGCATACGCCACCGTGAATCCGCTGATCGGCTGGATGGCCCGGGAAGGCTGGATCACAGTCGATTCCCAAGCCTTATCCATTATGACCGTACTGCTGTTCGGTGCGGGAACGGACTACTGCCTCTTCCTGGTCTCCCGGTTCCGGCAGCTGCTGCGGAGCGATCGGGATAAGGCGCGGGCGTTGTACCAATCGCTGACCGACACCACCGGCGCCATTGCCATGAGCGGCTTTACGGTCGTGATGGCTCTCCTGGCTCTCTTGCTGGCGGAATTCGGAGCCTATGACCGGTTCGCCATTCCCTTCAGCCTGTCGATCTTCATCATGGGCATCGCCAGCCTGACGCTGGTTCCGGCGCTCCTGGCCGTATTCGGCCGGGCCTCCTTCTATCCGTTCATCCCGAGAACCCAAGAGATGATCGAAGAACGGGCGGCCCGCCTCGGCAAGCCGGTTCCTGTTCCGAAGCCTCCCAGGAAGCTCCGCTTCGCCTCGGGAGTGGCCGTCACCCGGAGGCCCTGGACGATTACGCTTGCAACTCTTGTGATACTTGGCAGCTTGGCGGCCTTTGCGCCCCGGATCGTGTATACCTTCGATACGCTGTCGTCTTTTCCCAAGGATATGGAGTCCAGAGAAGGCTTCCAGATCATCTCCGAGCAGTTCAATCCGGGTGAGCTGGCACCTGTCAAGCTGATGGTCGATACGAAGGGCAAACCGGCCGCGATTGCGGAGGCCTTGAAGAAGCTTCCCTTTGTGAGCAAGGTCTCGGAGCCCGTGAAGGGCAAGACCAATCCGAATCTGGTTAGCTATGACGTAGAACTGGCGATGAATCCATACTCCAACGAGGCCATGGACCGGATTCCCGACCTCCGCGGCGCGGCGGAGAAGGCTCTGGCTGATGCGGGGATCTCCGGCGCGGCAGACCTGGTGTGGATCAGCGGACAGACCATCGAACAATACGACACGCGGGAAACCGGGGACCGGGATGCCTCTGTGGTGATTCCGGTGGTCATCGTCCTGATCGCCCTGCTGCTCCTGGTGTATCTGCGTTCGATTGTGGCCATGATCTATCTGATGGGAACGGTGCTGCTGTCCTACTTCTCGGCCTTGGGCCTGGGCTGGCTTATCATCCATTACGGGATGGGAGCCGATGCGATTCAGGGCTTCATCCCGCTCTACGCCTTCGTCTTCCTGGTGGCGCTGGGCGAGGACTACAACATCTTCATGATCTCGAGCATCTGGCGCAAAAGCCGGACGATACCGCTGAAGACGGCCATCCGGGAAGGCGTGTCGGAGACCGGCTCCGTCATTACATCCGCAGGTCTCATTCTGGCGGGCACCTTCGCGGTGCTGGCGACGCTGCCGATCCAGATCCTGGTCCACTTCGGGATCATCACCGCCGTTGGGGTGCTGCTTGATACCTTCGTGGTGCGGCCTTACCTGGTGCCGTCGCTGACGGTGCTCTTCGGACGCTGGGCCTTCTGGCCGGTCCGGTATAAGGAGCCTGCCGAGGCCGTAGAAGCCGAAGCCGCGGCTTCCACACGAGGCGGGACCAAGGCGTAACGGCCCGGCCTTTACCCTTGAGCGGCTCCGGCTGCTTCCGCTTCGGCGCCGCCCAATCCGATCTCCCTTAAGAAAGCCCCGACGATACGATCGTATTCGCCGGGGTTTTTCAGGTAGGCCTCGGCATGGTTGGCTCCCGGAGCCAGGTACAGGCGCTTGAAGCCGGGCTTGACCTCATACATGGCCTTGGACATGTCCGTCGGGACATAATCGTCCTGATCGCCATGAATGAAGAGCACCGGGGTGTCAGTCGTTCTCATGGCATCGATGGAGGACACGTCGCCCAGCTTGAACCGGGCCCGCAGCCGGCATATCCAGCCGACCAGCGGAATAATGGGCAGCGCGGCTACCGCAGGGAACTCCACCTTCAGCCGGTACTCGAGCTGGTCGGCGATGGCCGAGTAGCCGCAATCGGCGATATAGAAGGCGGCCCGGTGGTCCACGCCTGCATGCTGCAGAGCGGTGGCGGCGCCCATGGATTCGCCGTGGATGCCGATGACGGCGTCTGGGCCGGTGCGGGCCAAGACCCAGTCTACGCAGGCCTTCAGGTCATACTTCTCATAATACCCGTAGGTGGTGTGCCGACCGCCGCTGGCTCCGTGCCGTCTGTGATCGTAGAGGAAGACGTGGAAGCCCCGCTTCCGGAACAGCTCCACATACTTCACGGAGGTGAGGCGGGAGCGGGTTACGCCGTGGACCAGGATCACCGTCCGGTTGGTCGGAGCCGGGGCCGGGATGAACCATCCGTGAAGCGGATAGCCGAAGGGGGAATCCAGCCGGACCTCCTCCTTCGGCAGCCCTTCGTAGTAACCGGGGTTCCAGACTCCGGTTTGCGACTCGAAGGCGATGATCCGATCCGGATCCCAAGTCCCGATCAGAAGCACCCGGTTCGAGAAATACCACAAGCCTGCCGCTACGACTGCCAACAATGCTGCCATGCCTATTCCGATACCTATCCACATTCCATATGACCTCCGTTCGAACATTCTTTCCTCCTTTTATACTAGCCTCTGATGAAGGGGGCGTGCAATCCCGTATCTTCCCCGCCAGCCCAAAAAGCCGCAGTCCCGACTGGGACTGCGGCTTTTTACTCGCCGAACTTAGGCGGCGGCCGTATTCTGACGCTGCGCTTTGCGCTGCTTCGCAGACTTGCGGAAGTACAGCAGCTCATAGATGACCGGCACGACGACCAGCGTCAGCAGCGTGGCGGCGGCCAGGCCGCCGATGACGACGATGGCCAGGCTCTGGGAGACGATGCTGCCCATTTCGGTCTTGCCGAACAGGAGGGGCAGCATGGCGCAGATCGTGGCGACGGCGGTCATCAGGATCGGACGCATCCGGGTTGTGGCGGCTTCGAGGATCGCTTCGCGGATCGGCATATGCTGCTCGTTGTGTTTCACGCGGTCGATGAGCACGATGGCGTTGGTCACGACGATGCCGACCAGCATCAGGGCGCCGAAGACGGCGGTGTAGTCTGGTGTCACGCCGCTTACGATCAGGCCCACGACGGCGCCGATGGTGGCCAGAGGCAGCGACATGATAATGGCGAACGGCGCGCGGAGCGTCTTGAAGGTCAGCACCATGATCAGGTAGACCAGGAAGATGGAGATCAGGAGGATCATATACAGGCTGGACATATCGCCTTCCTGCTCAGCGGAGGCGCCGCCGACCATAATCTTCACGCCCTCCGGCGGTGTGACGTCGCCGGCCAGCTTTTTGATCTCGCTTCCTACGACGGAGAGCTTCTCCGGTTCAGCCACGGCCGTGATGCGGATATACGTCTTGCCGTCCTTGTGGAACAGAGAGGCGGGCTCCTGGGCCTTCTCGATCTTGGCCAGCTGGCCGAGCGGAGCCGCGCCGGAGGCGGTCCCCACCATGATACTGCCGAGATCCGCCATCTTGGCCGGGTTCACCATCGGCTCCAGGACCACCGGGGATTCCTTCTGATTCAGCGTCATGGTGCCCATGGGGATGGCATTCATCATGCCCTGCAGCTGCATCGCCAGCTCTTGGGCGTTGGTGGTGGACGGATCCACCTTCACGTTGTAGACGGGCTTGGTTTCCTGCTGGTTGGTGGTCACCTTCTCCACACCGTCCACCGCCTTGATCTTCTCCAGGAGCTCGGTGGCAACAGTGGCGTTGGCCGCGGCATCGTCACCCAGAATATCCACGGTGGTGGAGGTGGAGCCTCCGCCCATGAAGTTCATGGCGCCGGCGGTCAGAGTGGCTCCGGGGAACTGGTCCTTCTGCTTGCGGACCTCTTCCATGAAGACCTCTGCATCCACCTTCGGCTTCAGCACGACGGACAGATTGACGAGGGTCGGGGAGACGACGTCGCCCCACTTGGCGGCATCGGCGCTGTTGCCGTTCTGCATGAGCACGAATTTGGTGGAGTCCGTACGGTCCATCAGATACTTCTCCAGCCTCTTGCCCTCCTCCACGACCTTCTCCACCGGCGTATCGCTCGGATAATTCAGAGCGATGGAGAGGAAAGTAGTGTCGGAGGAGTCGATAGCGCCCTTGGGCATGGCCGCGTAGGTCCCGATGGAGCCGAAGAACAGAACGGCAGCCAGGATCAGGGTGACGTACTTATGGCGCAGGTTCCAATGCAGGAAGCGGGTGAAGGCCTTGGGTCCTTCATGCTCCTTCATCCGGGTGTTCTTCAGGAGGAGGGAGCTGAGCAGCGGCACCACCGTCAGGGCGGTAATAAGAGAGGCCAGCAGCGAGTACGTGACCGTCAGGGCAAAAGGGAGCAGGAACGCCTGCAGGCCGCCCCGCAGGAGACCCATCGGCAGGAACACGGCGACGGTCGTGATCGTCGAAGAGGTAATGGCGGTGGCCACTTCTTTGGTGGCGCTGATGATCATCTCGACGGAGAACTTCTCCTTCTGCAGGCGCCGGTAAATATTCTCGATGACGACGATGGAGTCGTCGACGAGACGGCCTACGGCGACGGCCACGCCGCCCAGCGTAATGATGTTCAGCGTCACACCGGATACGCTCAAGAGGTACAGGGTGATGCCGAGGGACAGTGGGATGGAGACGATGGTGATCAGGGTCGCGCGGAAATTGCGCAGGAAGAGCAGGATGACGATGGTGGCGAACAGGGCGCCCATCAGCACCTCGCGCATCATGCTGTTGACGGACGTGACGACCATATCCGCAGAGCTGTAGAAGACGTTCAGCTCCACCTTGCCGTTCTCCTTATTCAGCCGGTCGACGGCCTTCTGAACCCCCTTGGCGACGGAGACGGCATTGGCATTGGTTTCCTTATTGACGGCGGCGAACAGCACTTCCTTGCCATTCAGACGGCTGACGCTCTCCTGGGTCTTCTTGATCTCGACGGAGGCGATGTCGGAGAGAACGACACCCTTAGCCACCGGCAGCTTCTTCAGAACATCCAGACTATCGATGGACGAGATGACTTTGACATTGCCCGTAGTGCCGTCCATATTCTTCTCGCCGATGGAGGCCGATACATTACGGCCCTGCAGAACTCCCATCAGGCTCTGCATCGGCACGCCGGAGCGGGCCAGCTTCTCCAGGTCCACCTTGACGGATACAGCCGGTGCCGCTTTGCCCATCAGTTGGACGTTGCTGACCCCATCGATGCTCTGCAGCTCGGCGATGACCGCTTTCTGCTGGGTTTCCAGCTCCTTCTCGGACAGCCCCTCCTGGAAAGCCACGGACAGCTGGGAGATCGGAATCATGCTGGTATTCAGCTGAAGCACGTACGGCTTCATCACGCCTTGGGGCAGCTGGACTGTGTTGACGGCCTCCTGAACCTCGGCTTTGGCTTCCTTCATGTTGGCATTGGAATCGAAGTTGATGTCGATCTTGGTATAGCCGTCTCCGGAGGTGGAGAACATGCTGGTCTTATCCTTCACATTCGACAATACATTCTCCAGCGGAGCGGTCACGCCGCTTTCCATGGATTTGGCGTCGAAGCCGGGTCCGATGGCGGTAATCGTCACTTGGGGATTATCCGCGGCGGGCAGGAACTCCATCGGCAGACGAAAATAGCTCAGCACCCCGATGATCAGCGACATGAAGACCAGCAGGCCGACGGCCGACTTGTTCTTGAACGACCATTTGGTTAACAAACTCATGGTTCTATCCTTCTCCTTCCGAACTCTCGGTTTTCTCTTGTCTTGGCCCCATTATAGCCAGGAAGACTCGGACGGCACACGTGTCATCCGTCAGTTTCTTGGATGACATTAGTCACCGATTCGCCGCAAAGAGGTCATATGACGTGCTTCCTCCGGAAGGCGGAGAGGTCCGGCCCGGGACGGAGGGAGAGAAATCATACAGGAGCTTTTTGCAGGCAAAATAAGGTATAATAGGAGCCGAAGGAAAGAACGGAAAGGAAGGATTCGAAATGGCTAACACGCATGTTTATTCCCGCAAGGAAGAAGTAGCGAACGCCGTCACCCACGGCGTAGGGGCGGCCTTGAGCGTTGCCGCGCTGGTGCTGCTCATCGTATTCGCGAGCATGGAGGGAACCGCTTGGCATGTGGTCAGCTTCACCATCTTCGGTGTGACCATGCTGCTCTTGTACACCTGCTCCACCCTCGTGCACAGCTTCCCGGAGGGCAAGGTGAAGGATCTGTTCGAGATCTTCGACCACTCCTCCATCTACCTGTTCATCGCCGGCACCTACACCCCCATCCTGTTCAACGTGATCCGCGGCACGCTGGGCTGGACCCTGTTCGGCATCGTCTGGGGCATCGCCGTCGGCGGCATCGCGTTTAAGGCTTTCTTCACCAAGAGGTTCCTGTTCACATCGACGATCTTCTACATCCTGATGGGCTGGGTCATCGTCTTCGCATGGGGCAGGCTGACGGAGAATCTTCCGCAGGGAGGCATCCTGCTGCTCGTCATCGGCGGCGTGCTGTATACGCTGGGTACGGTGTTCTATGTATGGCGGAGCTTTCCGTACCATCATGCGGTATGGCATTTATTCGTGCTGGCCGGGTCCGTGGCCCATTTCTTCTGCGTCTTGCTGTACATGCTGCCGTAAGGTGGCGCTGCAACCATAAGGAATTGAAGGAGAGTCGATTGTCACATGGCCTTTATCGATTGCCACTTTTTCTCGGATGCCCTGGGCGTATCCGCCTCGATGTATGCTCTTCTGCCCCAGACCGCCCGCAACCAGATCGGCATGGATGCCGTCGTCCGCGACCGGAAGCATCCCACCTTGTATCTGCTGCACGGCTTGTCCGACGACCACACCATCTGGATGAGGCGGACCTCCATCGAGCGCTATGCTGCCGCCAAGGGCTTGGCGGTGGTCATGCCCGCGGTGAACCGCAGCTTCTATGCGGATGTGCCCCGGGGGCCCAAGTACTGGGAATTCATCAGCGAGGAGCTGCCGGAGCTGGCCCGTTCCTTCTTCCCCCTCTCCGAGCGGCGGGAGGATAATTTCGTGGCGGGACTTTCCATGGGCGGCTACGGAGCGCTGAAGCTGGGCTTGACTCATCCGGACCGCTATGCAGCGGCAGCGAGCCTGTCGGGCGTGGCGGACGTACAATGGGCGGTGCAACAATATCCTACCGACGAGTTCCATTGGCTCTTGGGAGAGTCAGGCACCGTCAAGGGCACCGGTTTGGACCTGTTTCACCTGGCCGAACGGCTGGCCGGCTCCGGAGCGGAGCGGCCCAAGCTGTACCAGTGCTGCGGGACCGAGGACTTCCTGTACGAGGACAATATCCGGTTCCGCGACTACTGCCGGGAACTGGGGCTGGTCTTTACCTATGAAGAGGAATCGGGCACACATGATTGGGGCTATTGGGACCGTAAGATCCATCGGGTCCTGGACTGGCTGCCGTTAGGAGGGTAAGGCGGAGATGCTGAAGTGGGACGGACATACGCATACCCGGTATTGTAAGCATGGCAGCCCTGCAGCGGAGGAGCTGTACTTGGACCGGGCCGTGGAGCTGGGCTTCCAGCGGTATACGATCAGCGAGCATCCGCCCCTGCCGGACCGCTGGATCAAGGACGAGAAGCTGATGGCGGAGCTGGCCATGTCCATTGCGGAGCTGCCGGACTATCTGGCGTACGCCCGGTCCATGAAGGAACGGTATGCAGGAACCTTGGACGTGACGGTGGGGCTGGAGATGGATTATCTGGACGGGGCGGAGGCATTCTCGGACGCCATGCTCGAGCCGGTGCTGCCCGGACTGGAGGACGTGGTGGTCTCGGTCCATTATTTGCCCGGAGTCGGCGGGATGAGATGCATCGATTTTACGCCTGCGGATTTTGCGGAGGGGCTCTTGGCGCACTACGGGAGCATGGATGCCGTCGCGGAGGAGTACTATAACCACGTGGAGAAGGCTCTGCAATGGGCGTCACGGCTGCCGGTGCGCAAGCGTCTCGGCCATATCAACCTGATCGAGAAATTCCGGACGGCGCTGCCGGAGCTGGATCCAGGGTTGGTGGAGCGGCGCCTGCGCGGGATTCTGCCTAAGCTGGAATCGGCGGGAGTGGGCATCGACGTGAATACGGCGGGGCTCCGGGTGGCAACATGCGGCAAGGCATATGTGCCCGAGTGGTTCATCGGCGAGTGCGTGACCCGCGGGATCCCACTGGTGTACGGCTCCGACAGCCACAAGCCCGAGCAGGTCGGCTTCGGATGGGAATGGTTCGAGCAAACGGTGGAGAAGGCCCGCACGGAGCGTTAGCCGGTCGGAGTATTCGAGAGAGGAGGTGGGGGGCATTGTTCCGTACGGAGCGCCGGTTCCGCAAGAACCGGATTCTTCAGGCCATGATCGGAGGCTACGCGGTCTTCTGGCTGTGGATGCTGATCAAGCCTTACGCTTGGTATAACTGGTGGCTGGAGAACCTGCTGGTTCTGGCCGCCGCCGCCGGTCTGGGCGGAGCCTACCGCTGGTTCCGGTTCAGCAACCGGTCTTATGCGCTGATCATCCTGTTCGTGGCCTTGCATACCTACGGTGCCCACTACTCCTACAACACGACCCCGATCGACCGCCTGATGCATGAATGGTTCGGCTTCCACCGGGACAACTTCGACCGGGTCGTCCACTTCTCCTTCGGACTGCTGATCGCCTATCCGGCCTGGGAGTTCTTCATCCGAGCCGCAGGGCTCAGGAAGGGCTGGAGCTATGGGCTGACTCCGGTCGTCATCCTATCCTTCGGGGCCTTCTATGAGCTGATCGAGATGTGGGTCGCCCTCATCGTGGCCCCGGAGATCGGCACCCGGTTCCTTGGCACCCAGGGAGACATCTGGGACAGCCACCATGATATGGAGGCCGCTCTTATCGGGGCCGTTCTGGCGATGGCCGCGACGGCGGCTGCGTCTCATTTGGCTCACAGAAGAACAACCCGTCATCTGCCGGAGGGCGGATGACGGGTTGTTTTTGCTGGCTGTCAGCGCCTTAACGCGCCAAGGACGCCAGGTAGGCCGCCTTCGACCGGAGGCCGACGAACTTGTCTACGGGCTGGCCGTCCCGGAACACGACGACCGTCGGCAGGGACAGGACTCCGTAGGCGGACGCCGCTTCAGGTGCATCGTCCGTATCGATCTTCAGTATGGCAACCTTATCTCCCAGCTCCCGGTCGATCTCTTCCAGAATCGGCAGCAGCGCCCGGCAGGGTGGGCACCAAGCGGCGCCGAAATCCAGCAGCGCCAAGCCCTCCGCCGGAATGGCCTCGCGGTAATTGGAATCGTGGACTTCCCGAATGGACATGCTCATTCCTCCAGCAATTGTGGATTTTGTTCCGCAATATAGCGGATGCGGTCCTCCAGGTTGGATTTGATCCGGGTGAGAAGGGAAATCTGCCCCTCCAACTCGGCCAGCTTCTTCCGATAGACGGGGACAATCTCGCGGCAGAACGCCTCCTGGCGGGTCAGGACACAGTGCAGGAAGCCGGCGATCTCGTCCGTAGACAGCCCCAGCTCCAGATAGAAGCGGATCGTGTTCACCTGCTCCACCGTGAAGGGACTATACTCCCGATAACCGTTTTCCATACGGTAGGGGGTAATAAGGCCCTTCTCCTCGTAGTACCTAAGCGAACGAATGCTGGCGCCGGTCAGCCGGGACAGTTCCCCGATTTTCATCCCTTCACTCCTCCTTCATAAGGCCGCGATTAAATAATAAACCCTGACATCCATGTCAGGGTCAAGATTTCAAGCAGCCTAATTTTTCAATGCTCCAACGGCACATCCTCTTCCACCGCATATTCAAAGTCCTCGATATCGAACACTTGGACGGGAACCCCGCCCTCGATCACTTTGTCGACGAATTCATACTGGTCGGTCAGAACAGGTACCTTCTCCCGGATCGCCAGCAGGATCAGATCCGTCTCGATGGGATCGAACTTTTCTCCGTATTCCGCATTCTCGAGGGCATACACCACCGTGATCGACACCTTGTCGTTGACCAGGAGCGAGGGGCTTTTCTTCCAGGGGGAGCCTAGGGCCCGCTCGATTTTTTTCTTATTCAAGGCGTCCTCGAAGAAACGGACGAGGCCTTCGATATTTTTGCGGATGTAAGGGTCCTCTTCCTCTTGGTTCATGATGGGATCCTTGCTCTCCATCAGGTCATAGAGCTCCATCAGGCTGGAGTAGGGCATTACGTATTCCACAGGCTGGCTCGGTACCATCAGCTGCCCGTAGATCGCGATCATTACCGCTTCGGTGACAAAACGCCGCGCCATATCCACATATCCTCCGGCTTGCATCAATAGTTACTTCAACACTAGACCCTTATTATAGCAGGCTTCGGCCCTCAAGAAAATCATCGGCCCCGGATTTATCGGGAGAGGGGATTATGGTACAATGCGGACAGAAGAACGAAACGTGCTGCGGCCGGGCCGCCGACGACGGAGGAACCCATGGAGTCCCATCGTGAGAATATCCAGTACCAGCATCCTTTCCTAGCCGTAAAGATCTTCGACGCCGACCGATCCGGCTCCCCGAAGGCTTCGAACACGCCTCCGCGCTGGCATTACCACAAGGAAGTCGAGATCATCGTCATGCTGAAGGGGCGCTTCGGCTTTTACATCAATGACAGGGCTCATGTGCTGGAAACCGGCGACGTGCTCTTGATCGGATCCAACGAGCTTCACAAGGACTATCCCTGCGACAATGCCAGCTTTCTTGTGTTCCAATTCGATATCCAGGAGCATCTCGAGCACAGCGGGCTGCCGTATTACCGCTACTTCGCGGATTCGGGAGCGCCGCTCAGCCGGTTGAATTACATCCTCCGGGGCGACGACGCGGTCCGGGAGCGTATTTTCGCGTGTGTGAAGGAAATCTTCCGCGAGTCCCAGACCAAGCAGGAGGGCTATGAGATCGCCATCAGCATCCAGATCAAGACCATCATTCTGAACCTGCTGCGCGCGGACACCCGGCGGGCGCTGCCGACCCGGGAGAACACGGACCTTCTCAGACTGCGACCCGTCCTGGATCATATCGAGAGCAGCATTGAGGATAAGCTTCAGGTGGAGGACGCCTGCAAGCTGGCGAATATGAGCTACCACTACTTCGTGAAGTTTTTCAAGAAGACCATGGGCCTGTCCTTTGTGGATTATGTGATCATGAAGAAGATCAAGCGCGCCGAGCTTCTGCTCCTGACCAAGGACATGAGCATCGCCCAGATCGGAGAAGAGGTAGGGATGTCCAATATGGCGCATTTCTACAAGATGTTCCGGAAGTTTAAGGGCTGCTCTCCCAATGAGTTCCGGAAGAAGATGCAGTTTGATGCGGGAGGCTGATAAGGCCTCTTTTTTGCGTTCGCGAAGTGCTGTCAACCCTCCAAAATCTGACTGTCCGTCAATAGTCCCCGGGGCATGCTCCAAAATCCGACAAAACCATCCCTGGGACTTATATTCGGCTATGACCCCCACAAACTATAATAAGGGTACGAAGCCAAAGCGAACCACCTGACCTCGATAATGGCAAACCTGATGAAAATCAGTGACGCAAAGCTACAGGGGCTAAATTGCGGAGAACCGCGGAATGCCAGCCAGCTGCCGAAAGTGTAGGGACCGTACAGCGGGACAACCTTACTCGGCATAAGAGGAAGGGTTGTCCCCTTTTCGGTTTCCACACTATACCTATGGAGGTAATTGCATCATGATGAAACGGATTCTTCCTCTGTTGTTAGCCGCTTTGTTCTGCATCACTGTGGCCGCACCGATAGCCGCTTACGCCGAAGATTCCGTTCCGACCAAAGCCCAAGCCGTGTCGGGTGTCAGCTTCAGGGATCAACCGAGCACCTCCGGCAACCTGCTCCGGTATCTGAAGACCGGCGAGATCGTGACTGTCATCGGACAGCCGAATCCGTACTGGTACAACATTCAGGACCAACAGGGCGTTACGGGCTACGTATCCTCCAGCTCCAAATACATAAAGGTTATCAGCAATGCCAAGATCATCTACGGGGTCAACTTCAGAACCGCTCCCAGCTCTACGGCGGACCGCATCCGGTTGCTCTCAACGGGGGAGGATATGCTGATACTGGCCAAGGTGAACGACAGCTGGTATAAGGCACAGGACTCCAAGGGCGTCGTCGGTTATGTCAGCTCCAGCACTAAATACATAACGGTCAACAACGATATTTACAAAATGGATCTTCCGGTGGACGAGCGTATCGAAAGCTTTATCAACCAGGGGATGACGTACATGGGCACCCCGTATGAATTCGGCTCCGACCGCTTCGACACCTCTACCTTCGATTGCTCCGACTTCGTGCAGCAGTCCTTCTGGGACATAACCCGCGAAGTGATCGCAGGCGATTCCCGTGGACAAGCCGACTATGTCAAGAGCTTGGGACCGGTGGCATCCGATTGGAGAAACCTGAAGCGCGGCGACCTGATGTTCTTCATGTCCTATAAGGGCTACAAGGCTTCCGACTACGCCGGGATCGACGAATCCACAGAGACCGTCACCCACGTGGCCATCTACCTGGGCAACGGGCAGATGCTGCAGACCTACTCCCCGGAATCCGGTGGTGTGCGCATCGACACAATCGGGGGGAATACTTGGGAGTACCGTTACCTTTATGGCGGCACCTTCACCAAATAATCCTCTTGACGGAATTTCCAATCGTCTGGTAATATAAGGCACATCTTCATCAAGCACTCATAAGATCCGTTATGCGAAGGACGCAAACGAAGGCCATCGGCCTGGTTTGCGTCCTTATTTGTTTTTGAACCGGAGGGAGGAATAGGGCAGTGGGCAGGATGCGACATTTGGGCATCAGCCTGGCGGCGGCACTTATGGCCGCTTTGCTGGTATACGGCGTGTACGAGCTGCTGATCCGGCAGGTGGAGCTGCAGGAGACGGTGCAGGTGGTGGTGCCGAAGCGGTTTATCCCTACGGGGGCCACCCTTCGGGAGGAAATGCTGGAGTACCGGGCGGTGGCACGGGGAGGCATGCTGGAGGGGATGCTGACCGATCTGGACCAGGCGGTGGGGCAGGAGGCTGTCGTTCCGCTGGGTACGGAGGAGCCGGTATTGAGCTGGAAGCTGGACCGTTTCCGTCTGCTGCCCGGACCGGACGAGGCCGTGTTTCCGGTGCCGAAGGAGTACCTCCTGTCCGTTCCCGGAAGCATCCGGGCCGGTGATCTTGTGGTGGTGTATGCCTCAGGGAAGCTCGGCACCGTCAGACTGCTTCCGGAGGATATCATCGTTGCCTCCGTGAAGTCCTCGGCCAACACGGAGGTGGACGATCCGAAGCAGCCCCATCTGGCGGCCAAGGTGGCCAACGACCAGATGGCCATGTATGCCTCCCGGCGGGATGCCAACGGAGCCGTGGAGCAGCTGAACTTGAACCTGACGGAGGAGGAGTGGCGGATTCTCGATGAGGCTTGCCGGGGCAAGAACAACAAGCTGGTGATCGCCATGAAGGGGGCCTCCGGCGGAATGGGAAGGGGGGACGGACCATGAACGGAGCAAGGCAGCCGGGAGGACGCCCGGTGCAGAGAGAAGCGGAGGAAGGGACGAGAGGCCGGACGATCCTGTTTACCGGGACGACTCCCAATATCGGCACGACGGTATTGGCATTCGGGACGGCGGTGCGACTGGCAGAGCGGTCCGATACCCCCGTAGGCTACTTATGCCTGAACCTGAAGAGCTCCAAGCTGCATCGGTACCTAGGCAAGGAGGAGACGTACACCGGTCTGGATACGGTACGGGCGGAGATGCGCGCCGGCTCGTTGTATGCCGGCCGGCTGAAGTCTTACTTCGAGCCGGTTAAAGATGCGGGGCGGCTGGAGATTCTGTACGGGGCCAATCAGCGGGAGCAGGCCGAATTCTACCTGCCGGCCGATATCCGGCATCTGCTCAAGATCGTCCGGGAGTCCTATCCGTTATGCATCATCGAGGTGAATGCCTGCTGGGACAATGCGGCCACCATTGCGGCTTCCATGGAGGCCGATGCCAAGGTTCTGGTCACAACGCCGGATCTCGGACATTTTCAGGAGGATATGACCCGGTGGGTCAAAACGGTCGCTCCCCTGTTCGGCGTGGAGCCGGATTCGTTTCTTCTGGCCGTCACCCAATGGCAGCCCGGACGGACCGGGGGGATCAAGCCGGCGGATATCCGGAAGGAGGCCGGCATGGAGCTGGCGGCGACCGTTGCTTATGATCCGGAGCTTAGGGAATGGCTGAACCAGGGCCGGCTTCTGGAATATGTGACCCGCACCAAGCCATTCCTGCAATCCGTGGAGTCTCTGGCGGACCTGCTGGTCGCCCAGTTGGGCATCCGGATCGGCCCGGGGGGAGCGGCAACCCCCGCCGGCAGGCTGCGGAGCTGGATGCCGATGCTGCACGGACGTTAGGAGGGCGTAGGATGGAAGAGCGATTTTCCGTATTGTCGTTCGCGGACCGGTGCCGTTCGGAAGCCAGGGTCCATGCTGCAGGCGGGGAAGCGGAGACGAATAGCCTGGAGGGAGCGTCGGACTGGTTCCGCGAGCTGGTGGAGGCCATACGCACCGAGCTGGCGGCTCCGAGAGGACGGTCCGAAGAGGAGCGGCAGGCGTACACCCACCTGCTGAACCGGGCCGTTATCGGATATGAGGGGGACCGCCGGAGAATGCTGGCCATTGTCCAGGATCTGCTCGCCAAGAAGCGGATTCACCGGCAGCCGCCCGCCTCCCTCCGGTTCGCCGGTCTGGCCGAAGCGGTCTTCGCCGAGATCCTCGGCTGGAGCGTGCTGGAGTCCATTCTGGAGAGGAAGGACGGTCTGGAGGAGATTCAGGTGGTGGGGGAGCGGGTCTATGAGGTGAGGGGCGGTGTCCCGATTCCCTCCCAGCAGCAGTTTCGGAGCATCCAGGAGCTGGAGCGGCTGCAGCAGAATCTGGTGCTGTTCAATAAGGACACGCTGAACATCCGCAAGAGATGGGTGGAGGTGGCGCTCCTGGACGGCTCCCGGGTCACCATGACGGGCTTCGGCTACACATCCGTGCCGACGTTGACCATCCGTTTCTACGCCACGGCCGTTTATGAGCTGGACCGCCTGTCCGCCTCCGAATTCGGGACGCTGTGCCCGCGGATGGCCCGGCTGCTGCGGCTGCTTGTACGCAGCTGCTTCAATCTGGTGATCACCGGTCCCACCAACTCCGGGAAGACCACGCTGATCAAGTCCTTGATCCGGGAGATGCCCGACCACGAGCGACTGATTACCATCGAATCCCGATATGAGCTGATGGTGAAGCGGGATTTCCCGGGGAAGAACGTGATCGAATACGAGACCGACGAAGAGGACCGTAAGCACGACGGCGCCCAGGCCTTCAAGCTTGCGCTCCGGCAGTCGCCCAAGAGGATCTGCCATGCCGAGATCAGGGACCGCGATGCGAATATATATGTCCGGGCCTGCACCCGGGGGCATGACGGCAGCATGACGACGCTGCACGCCTCCAATCTGGAGGATGTGCCGGAGGCGATTGCCGATATGTGTCTGATGGACGAACGGGGGATGGATCCGGCCAGGCTGGTCCGCCGCATTGCGGAGTACGTGACCCATATCGGGCTGGAGATGGCGCTTGTGAACGGCCGCCGGATCTTAGTCCGGATCGGGGAGTATGCCTGCGCCGACGGCACAACTGTCGCCGTCCGGGATTGGGTCTGCTACGATTACGGATCGGGACGGTGGAGATATCCCATGTCCGTTTCGGCCAAAGCGCTGGAGCGGGTGGCCCGTTATGCTCCGGATGGCTTGCGGGAGCTGGAGAACTGGATGGGGGAGTGGCCGCATGCTGATCCTGATCTATAAGGGCACGTTGTGCTCGCTGCTGTTTCTCCTGCTGTTTATTTCGATCCGGTATTTAGGGACGGCAGCGGTCCGCGTACATTCTGCACGTTCTAGGTTGACCGGCGGTAGGAGTCGTTCCAAAGTTTGGGGAGGACCATTGCTTCGGCGTCTGATCCGGCATCTGGAGGATATGATGGCGGCCACCCGGTTCATCCGGTCCGCAGGAGCCTTTGCAGTGCTGACCCTCCTGCTGCTATTGTCCGGTATGATAGCGGGAGTCTGGGTCTTCCGGAGCTTGCGGGGGGTTATGATTCTGGGAGGGATCTGGGGCTCGCTGCCGTATCTCCTTCTCCGGCTGCGGCTCATATCGGGCCGCTTGCGGACCCGGCTGGAATTTCTGCCGGCGGTGGAGATCTTCTACCAGCAGCTGTGTCTGACTCACCGCCCCAACATCCGGCTGGTGCTGGACGATGCGGTGTCGGGGGGAAGACTACTGTATCCCATCAAGCCCGTCTTCGAGCAGCTGAACCGCAGTCTCTCTGCGGGAGCGGGAAGCACAGAGGATGCGCTCCGGATCTTCAGCCTGGAGCTCGGGCATGTGTGGGCGGATTATTTTGCCAATATGCTCCGGATGGCGCTTCAGGAGGGGGCGGACATCACCGTCAGCCTGAAGGAGCTGATCACGGACATGCGGCGCGCCCAGCTCTATGACCAGAAGGCGCGCAACCGGCTGCTGGAGATCCGCCTGGCCAGCTTCTCTCCCCTTCTGTTTCTGGCCCTCTTCATCGGGATCAATCTGAAGCTGAACTATGAGAACACCATGCGCGCGTACTTCATGGAGGCGGAAGGGCGGAATATGCTGCTTCACGCTCTGCTGCTTCAATTCGGGTCCTTCCTGATGGGGATCTACTTGTCGATGAAGCGTATGTAAAAAAGGGGGGACAGCCATGCTCGGATGGCTGCAAGCGGGCATTCTCGTTATATTGGCGGTGCTGTTCCTGACCGCATATGCGTTTCTCCGCCGGTTATTCGGATTGTTCTCCGGTAGACGCAGGAGATTCCGGCTTCGGGAGATCGGGAATGCGATGGCCGGAGGAAGACCTCCGGAGTGGCTCATGAAAGCGTGCTTCTTGTCCTTGGTCCGGGCTGAGGCCCGTGAGGAGTGGAGGCAGCTTCTCTCAGCAGCCGGAATTCGGATGGAGCCGCTGTGGTACCTGGTCTTGCGCAGGAGTCTGGCGGGTTTCCTGGCCGGAGCGGGAATCTGGATGTGGAGATACGGTGCTCCGCCGCAGCTGCCTGTCCCCCTACCTGCCAAGGTTTCAGCCCTCCTGACCGCGGGAGGAGCCTTGCTGGTTCATGGGGACCGCTATGTGTGGAATGCCGTGAAACGATACCGGACGAACCGCATCGTGGAGGAAATATTTGCGGTGTCGCGGCAGCTTCTCTATTTTGATGGCTCCCCGCTTCATCTGCACGGCAAGCTGAGCCGCTGTTTGCCGTATACGAGGCTGATCCGCCAGGAGTGGCACCTCCTGCTGAATGATTGGTATCACGATCAGGAGGGGGCTGTCCGGCGCTTCCGTGAACGTCTCGGTACGGAGGAGGCCCACGGCTTCGCCGAAACGATCCAATCCCTTCGGCAGTATGACGGGGAGGCCTATTACGAGCTTTTGCGCCAGCGGGTTCAAGATTATAAGGAGAAGCTGGAGCTGCACCGGGACAGCCGGAAGGAATCGGTCTCGTATGTCCTGTTCGTTCTGGCTGGGCTCCCGATTATGTATACCTTTCAGATTTTCATCCATCCCTGGGTTCAAGAGGGACGGCGCCTGTTCGATTCGTTAGGATGACCCGGACCGCAGTCTGCAGAATACCAAGTTCGGCAGGATCATGATAGAGGTTGAGGAGGAATGGAAGATGAGGAATATACTGATGACGGTCATGCTGCTCATCGTTGTGGTTGTCATGTTCAGCAGCATCATCATGTCCCCCACCACCGGCACCAAGGCCGTAATCGAAAACAAAGGGACTTCAATCAACACGGAAATCGGCACCTTGGTCACCCCGTAACGGAGGCAGCGGATATGAAGGAAATCTTGTGTGTCATATTGCTGATTGCAGCGGTATTGGTCCTGTATGAAGGAATCGTCGGGGGAGAGGACGGTATGCAGAACAAGGTGAGGAGCGGGGGAGGCCGGGTCCGGGACGCCATTGTCCGGCTTAATCCCTGAAGCGGCATGAAGCAGATTCTCGTATTTTTGATGTTCTCGCTGCTCATGGTCTGGTTCATGTTCGCTCCTGTCTATAAGCACGTGTTAATCCTTCGCCAGGCGGTGCTGCAAAAGGAAGCCGACTACATGCTGGAGGCGGGGGCGGCCGGACGGCGCGGCTATATCGATGAATCGATGGTGTCGGAATCCCGGCTTCGGCTGGCGACGGTGGGCTTCGAGCCCGGCCAGCTGATCTACGACGTGACCACGACCGGCGGCCAATCCGGTACGGATCCGCTGTCCCCCGTGCTTCGGGGAGTTGGAATCCGTCTTGTCATCACGTACCCGTACGGCAATCTGTTCGGCATCGACCGGCTGCTTGGCATCGGTGCGCCGGACGGGCTGGAGCGCATGGGGGCGGCAGGGATGAAGATGAGTGAATATGTCCCGTAGAGGCAACTCTATGGCTTAAGGGGAATTTGAATGAACAAGCTGCTTCTCTATGTGCTGCTGGCGGCGTTCTGCATATCCCTTATGGCGCTGCAGACCGACGAAGAGCTGTCCATGCACACCTTCTTCAATGTGAAGCATGCATTGAACCGGGCCACCCATGCGGGGGCCCAGCAGCTTGATGCCGCCAAGCTGGCGGAGGGGATCCCAGATCTGGACCCCGTACGAGCCCGAGCGGAGACCCTCACGTATCTTCGGGCTAATCTTCGGCTGGATGCGGAGCTGGCGCCGGAGCCGGGATCTTTTCTCAACGCGCCGGTTGAGATCGTCGCCTTGGATGTCATCGGAGCAGGATTCACGTTCCCTTACGTGTACGAGCAGCCGGACTACGGGTACTCCGTGACGCTGAACCGGCCTGCCGTGGTGCTTCTCGTCCGGCTTCGGTATCCGAGGATGTATAACGTGATGGCGCCTGTCGAATGGGTGGTCAAGAGCGCCTCGGAGCTGGTACTATAAGAATGATGCGGCCATGCCTCAAGCGGCCGGACCCCCGTATGCCTTCCAATTGGGAAGGGATGCGGTTTTTTTGTTGCGCGGACTGAACGTTTCGGCGGTGTCCGCCGTACTATTGATGCAACCGATCGAGATCACCGCCGGCTGCAGCAGGAGGGAGGGTACGCCTTGCAAGACGAAGACGAACGAAGACTGATCGAGAATGCCAAGCGCGGGGACCGTACCGCTCTGTCACTGCTCCTGCAGCGGAATTACTCGTTTCTGATGAAGTATCTGATTAAGGCGACCATGCAGCCCGGCTATGCGGAGGATTTGGCTCAGGAGACCATGCTGAGAGCGATGGAGAAGATCAGGCTGTACAACGGTCAATCGAAATTTTCGTCCTGGCTCATCACTATTGGCACCCGGCTCTACATCGATTCCCTCCGCAAGCGCAAGCGGGAGCTCCGTTGGCAGGAGGAGCAGGAGCAGTCGCTCCGCAAGCTCCGCTGGCAGGCGGAATACGGGGGAAGCGAATGGCCCGATGTGCTGGACGCCTTGGGGGTTATGCCGGAGGAGATCCGGCTGCCGATTATCTTGAAGCATTATTACGGATATGCCTATGAGGAGATCGCGGGGATGATGGATATTCCGCCGGGTACGGTCAAGTCCCGCATCCACAATGGCCTGAAGAGCTTACGGAAGGAGCTGTCCGAACATGAAGGATAAACGAAACGCCGGTAATGGGCCGGAGGACACCCGCCAAGGCCATGGCTCCTGGGCAGGAGCAGAGGGGGACGGGAAGGCGCATGACGCCGCTGCTTATGGGGAAGTGACCGAGGAGGAACTCCTGATGGAGCTCCGCGCAGGGCTTGACCTTCTGGACCGTATGGTGCCGGTAATAGAGCCGGATCCGCTCTGGATGGAGGCACAAATGGAGGCAAACCGCCAACGGCTCCGCCGGGTCTTCATCTGGGACCTGATGCTGTTCCTCCTTACGGCGCTGACGGTGCTATTCGTGATGGGAGCGGTGCTCTATAAGCTGCCTGCTGTATTTTTTGCCCTTCAAGCGGTGGTCCTGGTCCTCGCTCCGGTCATCCTGCTGCGCAGGGAGAGAAAGAAGGTGCAGGGCTCATGACCCGGGACCAGATGCTGATCGTCTTTATGCTTATACCCGTGCTTCTCGCGCAGAGCACCTATCTGTTCATCGATGCGAGGAAGCGGGACCGCTACCCGTGGTTTTGGGGCTTGTGGGGGTTGATCCAGGCACCCATGCCCATTCTGTTGTATCTGCTGCTGGTCCGCAAGATCTACCGATGGAGGAGGAAGTAAGATGAAGGACATCCCTTGGATGCTGATCGCTCCGATCATCGGATTGGAGCTGATCCTGATGATCACCGCCCTGACGATGTGCGCCAAGGCGGAGAGGACCCATGGGCCCAAATGGATGTGGGTGCTCATCATCATCCTCGGCAACCTGCCGGGCCCTATTGCCTTCTTCTTATTTGGAAGGAGGGAGGATTGATGGCGCTGCTTCAAACGATAGGACTCCGCAAGGCCTATGGCAGCACCGTGGCGGTGAAGGATCTCTCCTTCACATTGGAGGAGGGGCGCTGCACCGCCCTTCTGGGTCCGAACGGCGCCGGCAAGACCACCACGCTGAAGCTGCTCTCCGGTTTGCTTGAGCCCAGCTCGGGAACGATCCGTTTCCATTCTTGGGAGGGGGACAGAAGGCAGCATATCGGATACCTTCCGCAGTATCCGGCGTTCTATAAATGGATGAGCGGGACGGAGTATGTGGAATACGTGGCGAAGCTATCGGGACTTCATGCCAAGGACGCGCGGGTCCGAACGGCCGAAATGCTGGAGCTGGTCGGCTTGACGGATGCGGCCAAACGCCGGATCGGCGGCTACTCCGGCGGCATGAAGCAGCGGCTTGGCATCGCACAGGCCTTGGTCCACCGGCCCAAGCTGCTCATTCTGGACGAGCCGGTATCCGCTCTCGATCCAGTGGGTCGCCGGGAGGTGCTGGAGCTGATCCGGATGATCCGCACCCATACGACCATTCTGTTCTCGACCCACGTCCTTCATGACGCGGAGGAGATCAGCGACGACGTGCTGATTATGCGGGCCGGAGAGATAGCCTTATCCGGCAGCCTAAATGAGCTTCGGCGCAGCCACCGGGAGCCGGTGATCCGTCTGGAGTCGGACGGATCACTGGAGGACTGGGCGTCCGGACTCTCCGGCCGGCTCCCCGGGCTAATAGATGGGGTGGAGGTTCACGACGGTCGCGCAGTTGTCATGGTTACGGATGCAGACCGGGCCATGAAGGAGCTGATCGCGGATCTGGCGGCAGCCGGTCTCCCGGTCCGGCGGTTCGAGGCAGCAGCCTCCACATTGGAGGATCTGTTCATGAAGGTGGTGGAGTCATGACCAAGTGGATGGTGCTGTACCAGAAGGAAATGCTGGAGCTGTGGCGCAGCGGCAAGTGGCTGTGGGTGCCCGTGGTGTTCATTCTGCTGGGAGTAATGAATCCAATCACCTCCTATTTTCTCCCGGATATTCTCCAGAACGCCGGCAATCTGCCGGAAGGGGCGGTGATTCGGATTCCGCCGCCAACGCCGTCCGAGGTTATGGCGAAGACACTGTCCCAATATGATACCATGGGTGTGCTGATCCTCGTACTGGCGACCATGGGTACGGTAGCCGCCGAACGGGCGGGCGGCATCGCCTCCATGATTCTGGTCAAGCCGGTAAGCCATCTCCAATATTTGTCCGCCAAGTGGGCGGGGATGCTATCGCTGGCACTGGCCTCGTATACAGCGGGCTATGGGGCGGCTTGGTACTACACCGAGTATCTAATCGGTCACGTGGAGCCGTCGCGCACAGTGGCAGCAGGAGCGGTATGGGCGGCGTGGCTGGCGCTGATTCTGACCGTGACGCTGCTCTTAAGCGCCTGCCTCCGTTCCTCTGGAGCAGTAGCGTTCGTCACGCTGTTCCTTGCTGCAGCCTTATCCATCGTATCGGGGCTCTTCAGCCGCTATACGGTCTGGAGTCCGGGGCGGCTGTCCGGCTATGCGGGAGCCGTGGCGCTCGACGGAATGCTCCCCGAGGGGCTCCCGTGGAGCCTAGCGGTAACCGTCGGGCTGTCCGCAGTGCTGCTGGCCGCCTCGGTCCGGGTGCTTCGGCGCCAGGAGCTGTCGGAGTAGTTGGCGAATAACCAACCTATAGAGAGACTGTCCAAAAAGTAAAGAAACCTCATCTTGGCATATGGTGGGTGGTGGAACCTCCATATTACCGGGGACAGGTTTCTTTTTCCTTTTCATCCGATCCGCTGGACGAACCAATGGAGACCCAGGACGAAGAGACCGGCGGAGCCGGCCCAGACCAGAATCCGGTAAGGGCGGACATACCGTTGCCGGAGCCACAGGAGCAGCGGCAGAGTGGCAGCGACCAGCACCACCTGGCCGAGCTCCACCCCGAGGTTGAAGGCAATCAGGGAGGGCAGGATATCCGTGGCCGGCAGCCCGGTTTCCCCCAGCGCTCCCGCGAAGCCCAGGCCGTGAATCAAGCCCAGCAGCAGAGCGGGAATCCATCGCCGCCCCGGCCGGCGGACAAAGGGGTTGCCCGCGGCAACATAGCAGATGGATAAGGCGATGCCGGCCTCCACCAGACGCGGACTGACGGGCAGATAGCCCGATGCGGCCAAGAGGAGCGTCAGACTGTGGGATGCGGTGAAGGCGGTGACCACCGCCAGCGCCTCCTTCCAGCGGCTGACGGCCAGGAGCAGAGACAGCAGGAAGGCCAGGTGGTCCTGACCGCTGAAGATGTGGACGACGCCAAGCCTGAAGTACACGGCGACCCTCGACCACAGGCTGGCGGGATTATCGAAGAGGTACTCCCGGTCGCTGTCCTCGAACAGGTACTGGTCCAGCACTCCGCCGCTGCGAATTGTCACAAAATTCAGATGAACCGGGTCTATATCATCGAATAGTAGATTATACTGAATGTGGAGCGACACCACCGTCTCCTCCGATTGGAAGAGCAGGTCCATGGCCACTCCCGGCACACCCTCCTTCTCGGAGGATCGGACGCCGGAAACCCGCATGTCCATGGGAAAGTCGCCGTTATCGAGCGCAAGCCGCTCCGATACGTAATCCTCCAGAACGGGACGGCCGTCGCGCAGCTCGGCGTCGGTTATTTTCCCGTCCCTGTCCGAATCTAGGAACGGCAAACCCGCTGCTGGTAGGAACAGGCCGTAATAGACTTCCGCGCCCTCGATGCGGAGGTCGGAGTACCCGTTGTTGAACGGGTGCGCCGCGGTGCGTGAAGCGGCTGCAGTCCATAGGAGAACCAGCAAAATAGCGGCTGCAGCGGCAGCGGACAGGATTCGGCGGAACATTGGACACCTCGACCGTTTTTTAGTAACATAGTACCAATATCATAGAGTCGACTCAAGCTGACCCGTCACTTTCGGTTCATTATATACACGGCCGTCCGGATTTTCGGACCGGCATAGGAGGAGTCATTATGCTTCGTTTGGGATCCAAGGTAATCATCGTCGCCGACGCCTTCGAACAAAGTCTGCCTGTAGGGGACTACGGGTACATCATCGCGTATGACCGGAATGCAGACAACGCCTTCGATTATGTAGTCCGGGTGCCTAAGGCGAACAAGCATTATTTCGTCACCTCCGGCGACATCGAGCTGGAGGAGGTGCTGCTTCAGCAGGAGGCGGAGAAGATCGAGAGGGAAGCTCTCATCGACTATGCGCTTGCCACGAAGAACGCGGAGCTGTTCCGCCGCATCATGAACGGCGGCGATCTGTCCGAGGAGCCTGCCGCGGAAGTAACCAAGGACGTGCAGAGCCGCGAGGACTTCATTAAGCAGGTCAGCCTGAAGGCATGGATCTGACGATCCGACAATGGCCGTACACGAAGAAGAAGCCGGTACCGAGGCGCGAATGGACGCGCTTCGGTACCGGCTTTGTTGTAGGATCAAGGGTTGGGCGACGGCTTGCCGAGCAGGTATCCTTGGGCCAGGTCCACGCCGGCCGATCGGCATACCTCCAGCTCCTCCGGCCTCTCGATCCCCTCCGCGAGAACGGTGGCGCCTACGGAACGGGCCGTCCCGACAATGGCTTCCAGATCGCGACGCCGCTCCGGAACCTGATCGCAGAACCGGACGACCTCCCGGTCGATCTTGACGTAATCGGGCTTCAGGCTGACTAGGACATCGAGGGTCGAATAGCCGGCCCCCACGTCATCCAGCGCCACCTTCATCCCATTCTCCTTGTAGACGCTGAAGATGGAGGCGAGCTTGGGAATGTCCACGATCCGCTCCGTCTCCACCACCTCGAAGACGAAATCCGCCGGATCCTGATCAAATTCCCGTATGGCCTGGAAAGTATGGGTCAAGCAGTATTCCGGATTGTAGATGGAGGACGGCAGGAAATTGACGAACCGCTTCAAGCCCCTGCCAAGATGCTTCGCACCGGTCTCGATGGCCGAGATCCGGGCCGCCCGGTCCAGGAAGGAGTGGAAGCCGGTTTCCTGGGCGGCGCGGAACAGCTCGTAGGGCTGGAAGGGGACCGCATGCGGCATGGATCGAAGCAGCATTTCGTACCCGTACAGCGCTCCGTTCCTCCGGAGATCCACAATAGGCTGCATATGGCTGGTGAACTGACGGTCCCGGATGATCCGGATCAGATCCGAATGGCGGACACGAGCTTGCCAGACGGACAGAGGGAGCCAACTGCTCCCGGCAAGAGGCGTGTTTGCCGGACCCTCCGGAATCACACTGATCTCTGCGTCCTCCCCCTCGGCATGACGATCCTGCAGGCCGGACAACAGATCAAGCAGCGTTTCCCTGGAATCGTACGGATACGAGCTTACAAGACCGGGCTCTTGAACAAGCCGGTACCTGATGGTCCCCCGGTCTTCCAAAGGCGCTATGGAACGGCAATCGGGACAGGACATGGTGTCAGCTCCGTTCGGACAAATTGGGCGGCGATGGGGACATTCCCGCCTTATGGTCGTATTGTACAATGATTTCGGTTTTCCTGCATTGGCACAAGTTGCCAAGCCCGCAACGCCCCGGAAAATATTCACATGGCAATTGAGTTCAAATACCCGCTAGGCTATAATGGAATGAAGTATTTTGGAGGAAAAAGGGGTGCAATCATGAGCATTACCGTCAAAGACGTAGAGCACGTGGCCGCATTGGCCCGTCTGGAGCTGTCAGAGGAAGAGAAGGCCCTGTACACCGGCCAGCTGAACGCCATCCTGAAATATGCGGAGCAGCTGAATGCTCTGGACACCGACGGTGTGGTGCCGACCAGCCACGCCGTGCCGCTGCACAATGTGATGCGGGAGGATACGGTCCGGGAGTCGCTGCCCATTGAGAAAGTGATGCTGAACGCGCCGGATGAGGAAGACGGACAATTCAAGGTTCCGGCGGTATTGGAATAGAGCCCGGAATGGGCATGCTTCAATTGGAGGAGGGCTGAAACGTGTCATTGTTTGATCTGAAATTGCAAGAGCTGCACAACAAGCTCGTCAGCAAGGAGCTGTCCGTGAAGGATCTGGTGGACCATTCCTACAGCCGCATCGCGGAGGTGGAGCCCCGGATTAAGGCGTTCCTGAACTTATATGAAGAGAAGGCTCGCCAGACCGCCGCTGAGCTGGACAAGCAGCTGTCGGAGGGAGGAGAACGCGGCCTGCTGTTCGGTCTGCCCATGGGCCTGAAGGACAATATGGTGGCCGAGGGCACCCTGACGACCTGCGCCAGCAAGTTTCTGGCCAACTACCAATCCATCTACGATGCGACGGCAGTGTCGAAGATCAAGAACGCCCAAGCCGTCATCGTCGGCAAGCTGAACATGGACGAGTTCGCCATGGGCGGCTCCAACGAGAATTCAGGCTTCCATCCCACCTATAATCCCTGGAATACCGAGTACGTGCCGGGCGGCTCCAGCGGCGGCTCTGCAGCATCCGTTGCAGCAGGCGAGGTCTACTTCTCCCTGGGCTCCGACACCGGCGGCTCCATCCGCCAGCCCGCCTCCTATTGCGGTGTGGTCGGCTTGAAGCCTACCTACGGCCTGGTTTCCCGCTATGGTCTGGTAGCCTTCGCTTCGTCCTTGGACCAGATCGGCCCCTTGACCAAAAATGTGGAAGACGCCGCTTACGTGCTTCAAGCCATAGCCGGACACGACCCGCTGGACTCCACCTCGCTCAAGGAGCCGGTTCCGGATTACATCAGCGCCTTGACCGGCGACGTGAAGGGTCTGCGCATCGGTGTGCCGAAGGAATATCTGGGCACGGGCGTCGACCCGGCCGTGAAGGAAGCGGTCCTGGCCGCCCTGAAGGTGTACGAATCCCTGGGCGCCGTCTGGGAAGAGGTGTCCCTGCCCCATACGGAGTATGCGGTGGCGACCTATTACCTTCTCGCTTCCTCGGAGGCCTCCTCCAACCTGGCCCGCTACGACGGCGTCCGTTACGGCGTCCGTGCGGAAGCGGACAACCTGCTGGACGTTTACCGCAAGTCCCGGAGCCAGGGCTTCGGCGACGAAGTGAAGCGCCGGATCATGCTGGGCACCTACGCGCTCAGCTCGGGCTACTATGATGCCTTCTACCTGAAGGCCCAGAAGGTCCGCACCCTGATCCGCCAAGACTTCGAGCAGGTGTTCGACAAGTTCGACGTCATCATGGGCCCGACGGCGCCCACCACCGCCTTCAAGATCGGCGCGCAGGTAGACGACCCGTTGACCATGTATCTGAACGATATTCTGACCATTCCGGTGAACCTCGCCGGCATTCCGGCCATCAGCATTCCGTGCGGCTTCGCAGACGGTATGCCTGTCGGCCTGCAGATCATCGGCAAGGCACTGGACGAGTCCACCGTGCTCCGTGCCGCCCATGCGTATGAACAGAACACCGGCTTCCATAAGGAACGTCCGCAGATGAAGGAGGTGCACGCGTAACCATGAGCACCGTAACCCGCACTTACGAAACCGTCATCGGCCTTGAGGTTCACGTGGAGCTGCATACCGCCACCAAGATCTTCTGCGGCTGTGCCACCTCCTTCGGCGCCGAGCCGAATACCCGCACCTGCCCCGTATGCCTGGGGCACCCGGGCGTGCTGCCTGTCCTGAACCGGCAGGCAGTAGAATACGCCATGAAGGCCGCTATGGCGCTGAACTGTACCATCGCTTCCGAGAGCAAGTTCGACCGGAAGAATTATTTTTACCCGGACCTGCCGAAGGCGTACCAGATCTCCCAGTATGACAAGCCCATCGGCGAGCACGGCTATATCGATATCGAAGTGAACGGCGAAACCAAGCGCATCGGCATCACCCGGGTCCATCTGGAGGAGGATGCGTGCAAGCTGAACCATGTGGACGGCGGCTATGCCTCCCTCGTGGATATTAACCGGGGCGGCACGCCGCTCATCGAGATCGTGTCCGAGCCGGATATCCGTTCCCCCGAGGAAGCCAGGGCTTATCTGGAGAAGCTCCGCTCCATCATGCTGTACTGCGACGTCTCCGACGTGAAAATGGAGGAGGGCTCCCTCCGCTGCGACGCCAACATCAGCCTGCGCCCCTATGGGCAGGAGAAGTTCGGCACCAAGGCGGAGCTCAAGAACATGAACTCCTTCCGGGGCGTGCAGCGCGGTCTGGAATACGAGGAGATCCGTCAGGCCCAGGTGCTGGACGAGGGCGGACGGGTGGTTCAGGAGACCCGCCGTTACGACGATGCCCAAGGCAAAACCTTCTCCATGCGCAGCAAGGAGGAAGCCCACGACTACCGCTACTTCCCGGACCCCGACCTGGTGACCCTCCACATCGACGACGAGTGGAAGGCCCGGGTGCGCAATAGCATTCCGGAGCTGCCGGATGCCCGCAAAGCCCGGTATACCGGCGAGTACGGCCTGCCGGCTTACGACGCGGAGGTCATCACGGCTTCCATGCTCATCGCGGACCTGTTCGAGGAGAGCTTGAAGTATACGAAGGACGCCAAGGCCGTAGCCAACTGGATTATGGGCGACCTGCTGGGCTACCTGAACGCCGCCGGCCTGGAGCCGAAGGAGCTGAAGGTGACCGGCAAGGGCTTAGGCGAGATGATCGGACTCATCGAGAAGGGCACCATCAGCGGCAAAATCGCCAAGACCGTGTTCAAGGCCATGCTGGAGACCGGCAAGGACCCGCAGCGCATCGTCGAGGAGCAGGGGCTGGTTCAGATCAGCGACGAGGGCGCCATCAAGGCCATCGTGGAGCAGGTCGTGGCCGCGAACCCGCAGTCCGTAGCGGACTTCAAGGCAGGCAAGGAGAAGGCCATCGGGTTCCTTGTAGGCCAGGTGATGAGGGAATCGAAGGGGAAGGCCAATCCGGGACTGGCCAACAAGCTCATTATGGACGTGCTCAGCACGCTGTGATGCAGCCGATACCGGCAAAAATACGGCCCATCGACTTGGAGGACTCCGCCGGCATGCTGGCGCTATTGGCCCTCCAGATGGCCGCATATGTGAAAGAGGCGGAAATGATCGGGTTGCCCGACATTCCGCCTCTTTTCGAATCGCCCGATGCTGTCCGGAGCTCGGGCGAGCGCTTCTACGGCTTCTACGACGAAGGGGTAGCCGGTGCCGAAGAACTGGTCGGCGCCGTCTCTCTTCTGGATAGGGGACCGGACCGCTTGGAGATCCGCCGGCTTATGGTGCGCCCGGAGCGGTTCCGCCAGGGCGTGGCCTCGGCGCTCCTGCGCTTCGTGCGGGAGCTGGCCGGGGGCCGCACCTTGTCGGTCCGCACCGTGACGGCCAACACTGCCGCCCTTGCGCTGTACGGCCGCTTCGGCTTCCGCCCGGTGTGGGAGGAGCCCACGGTTCTGGGACTCACCCTGGTGGAGCTGCCGCGTGCGGCTCATCGGCCGGACTGATGGTTGGCTGAGTGACCGGTTGACCGGCATGGGGTTGGGCTTTCAACCGTCCGGTACTCACACCCGGACGCTGTAACCGGCGAAGGATACCGCCGCCCCGTTTATCCGGCGCTCCAGCACGCCATCGGCGCCGGCAGCAAGGACCAGCCTGTCGCCCTTGGACAGGCTGAGATACTCGGCGCGGACCGTGCCGTCCGCTCCTGCGGACCAGGACGGCTCCGCGCCTGCCGCTGCGGATGCTACAGCGGACAAGCTCCGCCATCCCCTGGCGGATGCCGCCTCAGCATCCAAGGCCTCGATGATGACGCCGTGAGTGCCGGCGGCGTTCGACGAGCGGACCGTCATACGGTCCGCTTTTTCCATGGCTTCGTACGGGTTCATCAGATGAACGATCAGGTATGCGTCTCCGCAAGCCCCGACCATGAGCCGTTCCCCCAGCTGCCATTCGCCGAGCGGCAGACATCCCAGCAGAAGGGATTGCTGCTCATCGGCAGACGGGACATAGACCGCCGCCACCGTGTTCTCGTGCAGGAGCACCTCCGTTCCTCCGCTCTGATGGCGGGGATCCCCTTCGGTGTATCCGCTGCCCGGACGGAAGAAGAAGGCCCGGTTGGCCCGTCCGTCCGCTGCGGATACGGGGAGTGTCACGTCCCAGCGGTGCTGCTCGTTCATATATTCCTCCGCGCGTTCCCATACGCCGCCTACGGCAAAGGCAGGGGTCAGGTACACGCAGGCATGCAGGCTCCCGTTCTCCACATGCTCGGGATCGAGCGGGATCAGCCGTTTTACCTCTGATACACCCTGGCGGTTGACGGCGGAGGCGATTACGCTCTCCTCCACCCTCGGCATCACAAGACCGGCCGCCTCCAGCCGCAGGATATCCGACGGCATCGGGAAATCGCCGAACATTACATAGTCGATCAGGCTGTTCCGATCGGCAGGGATGTCGTGAGGCAGCACCCGCGAATGTGGCCCGGCCCAGGCGCCCTTCAGATACACCGATGCCCGGACCCTCCATAGATAATCCAGCATGCCGTCCAGCAGCTCTATGGACTCCTGCTCCCGCACCAGCTCCCGGGCGAAGGTGAAGGCCTGCACCCAGTGCCAGAACCAGGGGAGCGCCCCGTATTCCCGCATGCCGTTGGCGCGGACCGTATCCAGCATCCGCTTCAGATTCCGGCGCCCGGTCTCAGCCAGCTCCGCATCCCGGAACAGCTCACCCCAGATCAGCTGCTGGGCGGTATATTTGGACTCGTGGTGGCTGAAGGGATCCACATTCTTCCGGTACCAGTTGCCGAGATAGGCGCAGCGCATGGACTCCTGGAAGGCCAGGTCCAGCTCCCGGTCCATGCCGGCTGCATACTGGGAATGGAACCAGGCCAGCATGGAGCCCAGCAGCTCCACGGGCAGGGTGTTGGCGGGGGCCGTTGCCGGATCTTTACCGAGACCGAGCGGCCAATGTCCGAAGCCCGGGTCGGCGGGGTCTTGAACCTGAAGGCTCAGTACCCGCAGCAGCATATCTTGAGCCAGCTTCAAGCCAGACTCACGCGGAAAACGGAGCTCCAGACTTTCATCCGTGCAAGCGGCATATAGATGCAAGGCATAATAAAGATTGTCCCGAAGGTCGCCGTGGGTCCAGAATCCGCTCTCCAGAAGGGGGAGGCCGAAGGCCTTCTCCGCAGCCAGCCGGAGCACCTGCCGGCGGCGTTCATTTTGCTGTTGGGTCATGATCATCTCTCCGTTTCATCCCCGCTTCCGGGTATTTAAACCTTTAAATAAGAGTGTAGGCCACAATCTTCACCCAGACAAGGGTCAATATCACGAAATCCTCGTTTTTTTGATATAATAGAGCATCGCGTAATGCAGGAGGAACACACATCATGAGTCCTTGGGAATTAGAGCCATGGTATATGGCAGGACGTTTGCTGCTGGCATTGGTGCTGGGCGGCTTGATCGGTTTTGAACGGGAAAAAAACAGCAGCGCCGCCGGCTTCCGGACTCACATCCTGGTCTGTCTGGGATCAGCGCTGATCATGCTCCTGTCGGCGTACGGGTTCCCCGAGTTCGCCAGCGAGCCCAACGTGCGGATGGATCCGGCCCGGCTGGCCGCGCAGGTGATCAGCGGCATCGGCTTTTTGGGGGCGGGCACGATTCTCCGCAACGGCATGTCCATCACAGGCCTGACGACGGCGGCCTCGCTGTGGGTAGTGGCGGCCATCGGTTTGTCCTGCGGGGCCGGCTTCTATTTTGCAGCTATCCTGACGACGGTCATGGTGCTCATGAGCTTATGGATCCTGAGCGCGGTGGAGAAGAAGTTCTTCCGGACCAAGCGGGAGTACCTGATCAAGGTCCATACCTCCCAGACTCACGGCGTCCTGAATGCCATCTCGACGCTACTGGAGAAGAAGGGTGTCGTGATCCAGCGCCTGGCCTTGGAGGAGGACGACCGGGAGGACCAGAGCGATCTGCATATCACGATGGCGCTGCGCATACCCAAGGGGATGAAGGTGGTTACCGTCGTCGAGGAGATCCGCCAGATGAAGTATGTGAGCGGCGTTTCCGTCGAATAGCGGGCCGCACTCCCCCAATACCAAAAAACTTCGGCCGGTTTGAAGGGATAGCCTCAAACCGGCCGTCTAATTACATAGCACGATTCGAATCACGGGAAGCAAGGAGGCGCCGCCATGGAGCAATTGACGGATGAAGCGTTGGTCGACCGTGTCCGTCAAGGCGATCAGGACGCCTTCCGGCTTCTGGTAGACCGGAATAAGAGCGGAGTGTACAGCTTGATCCGATGCCGGGTGGAGGGACATGAGACGGCGGAGGACCTGGCGCAGGAGGTATTCCTGAAGCTGTACCGGTCGCTTTCCGGCTTCCGGGGTGATTCCAGGCTGTCCACCTGGATGTACCGGCTGGCTTTGAACGCCGTCTCGGATCATCTGCGGACGGTTCGGAGGAGACCGGTATTGGCGGTGATCGATGCCGTGAAGGGCTGGATGGGGGATCCGAAGGGACAGCCCGAGGAGCAGGCGCTGCTGCAGGAGGAGCGGGAAACCGTAGTCACGCTTCTGCGGAGGCTGCCGGAGAAGTACCGGGAGGCCCTGTTTTTGTACCATTACCGGCAGATGTCCTCCGGGGAGATCGCCCAACTGCTGGGGCTTCCGGTCAAGACGGTGGAAACCCGATTGTTGAGAGGCAAGAGCATGCTGAAGCAGCAATGGCTGGAGGTGTATGGAAGTGAACCGACCACATCCGGACGACCGGACGCTGGAGCTTTATCGAAGCTGTAAACTGCCGGAGACGGAGGCGGACAAGATCCGGCTCCATATGGAGCGCTGTGCTGCATGCTCCGCCAAGCTCCAGGCCCTGGAGAGGCTGGAGCGGCATCTGCACGAGTTATCCACGGAGTCTCCTGGGGTGGACTTCACTGACCGCGTCATGCAGGCGCTGTCCGCATCCGAAGTCCAAGTGGCGGCCCGCTTGAATGGGGAGAATGCATCCGTTGCGAAGCGCCGCTTCGGCTGGATGCTCCGCCCGGAGCTCTATAATGTGCTGTTAGCTACGGCAGCCACGTATTTATTTGTATCCACCGGCATTCTGCAGGCGATCTTCACCGTCGATTCCGGCACGATGGAGGCCGGATTATATGTTCGCATGCTTGTGGTACTGGAATGGGTCGGCCGGATTACTCATTCCCTTCCGTCATGAACGCACAAAAAGGAGGCTTCCATACTATGAACGAACCGAACAACGGCACTTACCGGCCTGAAGCCGGGGGGACGGAGACGGAGCGGGACCGCTTCTTCGAGGAGCGGCCTTTCCAGCCGCTTCATCCGCCTGGACCGATGCCGGGAGTGAACCAGCCGCCCGTCTTCCTGGATCCTTACGCGGAGCTCCCGAAGAAAAGCAAGTTCGCCGCGGGCATCCTGGCGTTCTTCATTCCGGGCACGGGACACTTTTATCTCGGTCTGATGCAGCGGGGGCTGTTCATCATGCTGCTGTTCATCCTGAACATCGCGGCGATTCCTTACACCATGAACCATTACAATATGGATAATTCCTACATCCCCTTCGTGGTGCTCCTGGGCTGTCTGATTCCGGTCATCTACTTTTATAATCTGTTCGACGCCCTTCAATCCACGGATCAAGTGAATGCATACCGCCGCGCCGTACAGCTGGGGCATGTCCCCATGATTCCAGGCAGTGACCCGTTGGGACGCCAATCCAAGGGCGGCACCCTGGGCATGGCGCTGATCGCCGTGGGCGTGTTCCTGTTCCTGGTGTCTACCAAGCCGGCCTGGCTGGATGATCTGTTCGACATGATGGGCTCCTACGTGGGGGCTATCATCCTGATCGGGGCAGGCGTACTGCTGTTTTTGAACGAATCCAAAAAGAGATAAACGGGAAGGACGTGGCCGAATGTTGAAGGTAGGACGCTATACGGCGGCCTTGCTGCTGGTAACGTCGGGAGTGCTGCTGCTCATCGACCAGAGAACCGGCTCCGACCATTTGCTGCTGCTGCTGGATTGGTGGCCGCTCTTGCTCATCATGCTGGGCTTGGAATATTTGATCTTCAATTTTATCAACCGGAGGGGGGAACGTCAGCTCCGGATGGATGTGGGCGGTTTGCTCCTGTCCGTGCTTGTGTCCGCCGTGGTAGTGGGGACGACCCAATCGGACGTAATTCCCTCCAAGTGGCTGAGGGAGCTTGATTTTAACATCGATACGCTCAAAATGTCCTTCTCCTCCGAGGAGGGATATTCCTTCGATAAGGAAACGGTGCATGTGCCGCTGGCGGAGGGTACCTCCAAGATCATCTTCGATAACCCGAACGGAAGTGTGGAGATGAAGGCGGGGCCTGTGACTGATGTCGAAGTGAAGGCGGTCGTGTGGGTTGACAAGGTGGATGAAACGGAGGCGCGGCAGGTAGCGGACCAATCCCAGGTGACGTTCACCGACGGCGGTACGGTCCGCATCACTGCCAGCGGGCATGAATACACCGGCGGCTTCACGAACAAGCGCAAGCCCCGCATGAATCTGACGGTGACGGTTCCTGCAGATAAGCTGGTCAACTACGAGCTGCAGCTGCGCAACGGACGCATTGCCGTCAACGGCTTGAAGGTGAAGGAAGAGCTGAAGGCGCGGACCACCAACGGAGCCATTGCGCTGACGGACATCCAAGGCAGCGTCTCTGCCGGTACTACCAACGGAGCCGTGGACATAGCCCGGGCAACGGGCAGCGTGACGGTCGATACCACCAACGGAGCTGTGACGGCCAAGGAAGTGGGGGGCAAGCTCAATATTGACACCACCAACGGATCGGTGTCCGTGGAGCAGGCGGGCGGACCGGTAGACGTGGATACGACCAACGGGAAGATCTCGGTCCGGGAGGCTGCCGCGGGAGTGAAGGCCGACGCGACGAACGGATCGATTACCGTGTACACCCATACGGTGGGAGGGCCCTATGAGCTGGACAATATGGCCGGCTCCATCGACCTGAAGATTCCCTCCACCGCCCATGTGGACCTGAAGGGGAGCGCCAACGGCTCGATCTCCACGAACCTGCCGTTCAAGATTGAAAGCAAGAAGATCACCGGTCAGCTGGGCAGCGGACAGTACGCCATCAAGCTGGACACAAACAGCAAAATCGAAGTTAACAGAATAGACTAAATTCGCTGCCGAATAGGTTTACAGAATGGTGAACTTCGTTGACAATGTGAATCCAAGGCCCGTACAATGAGTATAAATTAGTAATTACTCTTGACAAATACTCATTGGTGGTGAGGAAGATGAATTTTCGATTTGAACAGGCTTTGGAGAAACTTAAAATGACCGGTGTGCGCATGACCCCCCAGAGACACGCGATTTTGTCGTTTTTACTCGATTCGACCGCCCATCCGACAGCAGATGACATTTACAAGGCGCTTGAAGATCGCTTTCCAAGCATGAGCGTGGCAACGGTTTACAATAATTTGAAGGTCTTTATCGAAGCGGGCCTGGTCATGGAATTGACCTACGGAGACGACTCCAGCCGCTTTGACGCCAACACGGAGCTGCATTATCATGCGCAGTGCGACGTTTGCGGCCGGATGGTAGATTTTATGTACCCCCCGCTTACGGCAGTGGAAGAGGTCGCGGCGGCCAGCACCGGCTTTGTGATCCATGGGCACCGGTTGGAAGTGCACGGGGTCTGTAAGGACTGCTCCAATCCGACTAAACATTGATTTCCAGGCAATTCTATTCCGACAAATTTGTAGTATAATAGACATGCCGCTGTTTTCGAAGACGAAAACAGGCATGTCTATTTTTTATATGTTTCGACTTCTTGGGGAGGAAGTGACACATGGAACCGACGCAGATCGGGGGCCGGCGCAAGCTGCCGGGTGCTTTTGCAATCATCTTGACCTTGCTGCTGCTGGCTGCCGTGGCCGCAGGCTCATTCTATTATTGGCACCGCTATTGGCCCAGCGACAAGCATGCGGACTATTCGTTCGCTGGGGCCGAGAAGCCGATCTTTTATAAGGGCGAACAGCTGGCGGGTACCGCTAAGGGTTCGAAGGAAAGCCTGAAGCTGCCCTTCAAGATACTCAAGGAACTCATTGATCCGTCCATTTATTATGAAGAAGCGACTCAGTCCGTTATCGTCACCACGGAGAACAAGGTTCTCCGCATGAAGACCAGCCAGCTGACCGCCATGATGAACGAGAAGCCGGTGGAGCTCCGCTTCCCGGTCGAGAAGGACGGGGATACCGTCTATGTTCCCTTGGAGCCGCTGAAGGAGATCTATAAGATGGATCCCAAGGAATCCGGGGATACCGGAGCCATCCTGATCCGCAAGACCGGAGACATCGTGAATTGGGGCTCTGCCGCGGCAGACGAGAAGCACCCGGACCGGACTCGGGCTTTACGATCGGACGCCTCCGTCAAAGCCGACATTTATTCGGACGTGGCTCAAGGCACCCGCATCATGATCTGGGGCGAGCAGGAGGGCTGGTACAAGGTTCAGCTGGAATCGGGCGTAGGCGGCTTTATGCGCAAGGCGGATGTGGTGCTGGAGGCACCGGAGGCCGTTGTGCTGCAGAGCGGAGAGACCAAGGGATACGTGCCCTGGAAGCCTCTTGGCGGCAAGATTAATCTGACCTGGCAGCAGGTCTACAACAAAAATCCCGATCCTACCAAGTTTGCGCCGATGCCCGGATTGAATGTAATCAGTCCCCAATGGTTCATCGTCAACGATGCGGAGGGCAACGTGAAGCATACGGCGGACGCCGGCTTCGTCTCCTGGGCCAACAGCCAGAACCTTCAGGTCTGGGCACTGTTCAGCAACGGCTTCGATCCGAAGCGGACCAACGAATTCCTGGCCACCTACGACAAGCGGATGAAGATCATCAAGCAGATCGTATCGTATGCGAAGCTGTATAGGCTTCAGGGGATCAACATCGATTTCGAGAATGTATATCTGAAGGATAAAGCCGTATTCGTGCAATTTGTCCGGGAGCTTGCTCCGTTCCTTCATGAGCAGGGCGTGGTGGTTTCCGTTGACGTGACGGTGAAGGACGGCTCCGAGACCTATTCACTCTTCTTGGACCGCAAGGCGCTGGCTGAGTCGGTGGATTATATGATGGTCATGACCTATGACGAGCATTGGGCTACGAGCTCCAAAGCCGGCTCCGTCGCTTCCCTGCCTTGGGTGGAGAAAGGGATCGTACAGATTATGAAGGAGGACGGCGTGCCGCCATCCAAGCTGCTCCTGGGTGTGCCCTTCTACACCCGGATCTGGACGGAGACCGTTAAGGACGGCAAGACCAGCGTCACCTCCAAGGCGGTGGGCATGGACGCGGTAGAGAAGCTGCTGAAGGAGAAAAAACTGACTCCGGCATTGGACCCTGCCAGCGGCCAGAATTACGTGGAATACAAGGAGAATGATCAGACTACGGTCAAGATCTGGATCGAGGATGAGATGTCCATGAAGAAGCGGGCCGACCTGGTCAAGACCTACGATCTCGCTGGAATCGCCTCCTGGAGCCGCGGGATGGAGAAGCCGGAGATTTGGGATACGATCCGCAATACGCTTGAACAAAGACCCTAATTCAGTAGCAAAAAACCGGGACGCCGATATCTAATCGGGTCCCGGTTTTTCTATTAGTCTTCGGATCAGGCCTGCCTTCCGATCTCGTCGGAGGGACGGGCTTCGGCGGGGGCGTGGGCCGGATCCAGCGAGAGAATCGTTTTGCAGAACATGCAGCGGTCCACCTTGCCCAGGACCTTCGTCGTTTTGCCGCATTCGGGGCATTGGAGGATGACGGCGCTGGTGGAGAGCATGCCGGCCCAGAAATAGACGCCCATGCTGGTCATCACGCTGATCAAGCCCAGAATCATGAATATGGCGGCGATAACTTGTCCGACCGCACCCCATTTGAACACGATGCCTACCGTCCCGATGATCATAAGCAGCAGGCCTCCCATGGTCAGCAGCAGGCCCCATAGGCGGAATTCGTTAACCTTGCTGGATTTCAATCGCATTGGACACCCTCAATTCTTAAGTTTTTCATACACCTTGCAGCGCGGAAGGAAATCAGGAATGCAATGTAGAATAGATTACTAGAAAAGAGTCATAATTGCATCTGTATTAGGAGGACATCGTGATGAACGTCATTACCGTATCCCTGAAGGAGCAGCTTACAGCCGGACTTCTTGAAGCCAAGGGCTTGCTGGGAGCCGTCGCAGTGTCTGACGACAGCGGCTTGTCCGTTTTGTCCGAGGGGAATGGGCTGCTGCTGGTGCTCGTGGTGGAGAACGGGGCGTCGGACGGTTCCATATCCCATTATATGCAAGACGGAATTCGCATACAAGAACGCAGAATATCCCGAAGCACGCTGGAAGCGATACTGGCTGCTCGGGAGGATAGAACCTTCATCCAATGGATGATACAAGGGGAGATTTGGGTGGATCCGCAAGCCTACCTCGCACAAGTCCGGGCCGAGCTGCTCGAATATCCGGCCATTGCCAAGGAACAGAAGCTCTTGGCGGAATTCTCCATGTTCCTGAAGAGGTACATGCAGTGCAAGGAGTTCCTGCATGCCGAGCAGATTCTGGATGCCTACAGCTGTATTCTGCGCGCCATCCATCATTGGGCCCGCATCGTCGTATTGGAAGCGGGGGTCCATCCGGAAGCAACCGTGTGGCAGCAGGTTCGTCAGTACAATACTGGCGTTTACAAGCTCTACGAGGAGCTGACGGCCAGTCCGGAGACGTTGAAGCAGCGGGTGGAGCTGGTCTTGCTTGCCTGCGAGTTTTCCGTCATGTCCAAGATGGAGAGCTGCTGTTCCATGCTGATTCGTATTTTGGAGGAATCGGAGGAGCCGATGGGCGTGGAGGATCTGCTGGGCCACCCCTATCTTCAAGGACAGACCGGTGCCAATCTTCCGCTCCTTCTCAACAAGCTGGCCCGTAAGGCGCTGATTAAGGAAGTGGCGGTTGCCACTGACGCGGAATTGTTCTCTCTTGAAGTTAAATATACGAAGTGACGTCAGCTGTGTTATAATGATTCTTAATTGAATAAGCCAACCACTAGGGGTGCCCGTGTACACGGGCTGAGAGAAGCCGGGCTTCGACCCTTGGAACCTGATGCATGCGCTCTTCGGGCGCATCTGGATCATACCAGCGTAGGGAAGTGGACTTGTACCGACACCGTTCGTATGAAGCCAGCCCTTTCGCAGGGTTGGCTTTTTTGTGTGGACTTGTACCGATGTTATTCCGAGAAAAGGAGGCGCAGGAATGAAGGTCGTTATTAACGGGGAAGCCCGCGAGCTGCCGGATCACGCAACCGTGAAGGACATGATGCTTCAATTCAAGCTGGAGAACAAGATCCTCGTGGTCGAGCGTAACCGGACCATCGTTGACCGTAATGCATATGGCACGACGGTTCTGCAGGATGGCGATCAAATCGAGATCGTTCATTTTGTGGGAGGCGGCTGACCGCCCCGATTGTCTAATAATTTCTTGAATTAGGAGAGGAGTTATCACCCATGTCAGACGTATTGAAGATCGGACCATATGAATTCCAATCCCGGCTGCTTCTTGGGACCGGCAAATTCGCATCCCTGGAGGTCCAAGCGCAGGCAGTCGAGCTGTCGGAAGCGGAGGTGTTGACCTTTGCCATCCGGCGATTGCCCATCGATAATCCGGAGGCGCCCAATTTCCTGGAGACTCTGAATCTCAAAAAGTTCACCCTGCTCCCCAACACCGCAGGGGCATTCACGGTGGACGAATGCGTAAGGATCGCTCGGTTGGCCCGCGCCAGCGGACTGTGTGACATGATCAAGGTTGAGGTCATCGGTGATCCGAAAACCTTGCTGCCGGACCCCATCGGCACCCTGGAAGCCACCAAAATCCTCGTGGATGAAGGCTTCATTGTGCTGCCTTATACTTCCGACGACCCTATCCTGGCCCGCAAGCTTCAGGAGGCCGGCGCGGCAGCCGTGATGCCGGGAGCCTCTCCGATCGGATCGGGACAAGGCATCGTCAACCCGAATAACCTTCGTTTTATCATCGAGGAAGCGAAGGTGCCGGTTATCGTGGACGCAGGAATCGGTGGACCGTCCGATGCGGCGCTGGCTATGGAGCTGGGGGCGGACGGCGTGCTTTTGAACACGGCTGTTTCGCTGGCCGCGAATCCGGCTCTTATGGCGGAAGCGTTCAAGCTGGCAGTGATTGCCGGCCGCAAGGGCTATCAGGCCGGAAGAATTCCGAAGAAGCGTTATGCCTCAGCCAGCAGTCCAGTGGAAGGCATGATCGAATAGCAGGCGGGGCCCGGACCGCAGATCGGTTCGGGCCCTTGATTACAGTCGAGTTTCAAAAAAATTGAGAAACACCCTTGACTTTAAATCCGAGTTTATGATAAATTAGTCTTCGCCGCTGGGACAGGATAATGAATGTCCAGCACATTGCGAAGAAGATCGATGACTGGAAGAAAAAAGATCTTGCAAAGTGCGACGGCGATGTGGTACATTAAGAAAGTCGCCTCTGAGAGACGACAAAATGCAACAACAACTTAGCTCCTTGAAAACTGAACAACGAGTAGTAACAAAACACAGCCAAGTGTAATGAATGAGCTATATCGAACGAACCTTTTTGGAGAGTTTGATCCT
>NZ_JBPPGJ010000019.1:0-113535 GCF_051594765.1 Oryzibacillus soli | reverse complement strand
AAGGGATTCCTGAACGAAATCGTCTTAAGGTCTTGACCCATCAAGAATTTCAATACTTATCTAAGGGCAATAAAGGGATTCATCCGATAAAGACATTGGAAAGGCGAGAAGGACTGGAAAGCCGATTGGTGGAAGAGACCTTCCCTTGATCCCATCGGCTAACCCCCAGCCATCCCGCCTCCCTGGTGAACCCCTTCGAGGAAATCGGATGAACCCTTAAAGCCCTTATAAAAGAAGTATTGAAAACCTTGAAGGATGGGTAAAGACATGGAAAGACGATTTCTTGGGCCGATTCGAAGAAGTGGACAACTACAGATAACACCGTATTCCCGCGTCGGGGGACAAGCCCCCTCGGTCGCCAAGAGGCATTTCGAGGAAGTGGATTCAGGCGACACACCCGCACCACCTAACCGCGTCGCGGCCAGTCGGGAGCCGGCTTCGCTATTGGCTTCATGCTACCTTTAAGGTGGTGGGGCGTCGGGAATACAACAACGTTATATGAAACTGCTGAAGTACAGCAATTAAACCCAATTATCTTTAAGGATGAGTACAATGCATAAAGAAGTTAAACTAATAATTGATCAATGGGATCCATTCAATCTATATCCAAAAAACAGTTATGGAATTGAATCATTAGAATTAATAAAACATGTCAGATTCTCGAATAAACCAATTTCTATAGAATTGATAAACCACTATTTAATATACATATTCAAAGAGATGTATGACCTAGAAAATAGATTTAATAAAACCGAAGAAGACTCTTTAGAAATCTCTAAAAAGCTTATTGAAATCTTGAATCGAGATTAATAAAGCAAAGAAATGTTCAGGTATTTCAAGAAGTCAGCAGCTTCATATAACACCGTATTCACACGGCGGGCCTAAAGGCCCTTGGTCTGCAGAGGCATTTCGAGGAAGCGGAATCGGCAGACAACCCTGCGAAGCTAAGTGGCGGAGCCACCCGGCGCTGGTGCGCCTTAAGCCTCTCGGGTTCGTGAATACAACAACGTTATATGCAATGGATGAATTTCAAGTATATAAGAGGAGAAAACAATAATGGATCTTAATAAGTTCTTAGAAGAACATTTTCAAAATTTAACTTTAAGTCCCCCTCTTTTTTATGGTTGGAATATTTCAATAAGATTTGAACTCGGCGATCCCCCGATTTTTAGAATAGATAAAGAACATTACATGGAACGAGTCTATAACCGATCACTTGAATTGTTTAGGGCCCTTCATGATAAAGAAGATGAAGTTTTACTAATTACGAATGCATATTATGCAGATAAACCAAAAAACAAAGTTAAGAAGTTAAATCTATATAAAAAATATATTAAGAAGAAAGAGTCTATTAGAACCCTAAGACTTGAAATACTTACAGATACTGATTGTGATCCAGACGAGACACCATATCCTAGGAATAACATGTATAGGTACTGGACTCAATGTAGGATTCGGGACTTAAATTACATTCAATTAATCAAAGCTATATGTAACCATGATGTTGGAATTAAACCAATGATCTACCATAGGGTGTATTTTATCAATATAACCAAGAAAACAATATTTCATATTTATGATGATAGAGGTTGTGATGTCATCGCATCATCTAGAGAAGAATTAATGAGTATTTATGAAGGATTTAATGATTGGATTTTAGATTATGATCGAGAAAGAATTAACAGAGTATTCTTTTCTTGGGATAGCTCGGAGAAGTCAGCCACAGCATATAGTGAGAGTTCGTGAATACAACAAAGTTATGTGGAACCGGTGCAAAACTTTTTTTTCAAGGAGGATGATTCATGGAAGAATATAAACTAGTTGAACCTTCATGTGATTATCAAGACGAATATATAAACATGATCAATGAGTGGAAGCTAACTGGAGAGAGAATGATTCCATTTATTTTGAGATATGATTGTAGCAACTTTGAGTCATTTTTAGATGAAATGTTGAAATTAAAAACCAGTACAAGCCTTAAGGAAGGTATAGTTAACAGTACGTCATTTTGGTTAATAAATAGTCAAGGAAGAGTGTTAGGCGCAACTAATATAAGACATGAATTAAACCGGAATTTACTTAATATTGGTGGACATATTGGATATGGTATAAGACCGAGTGAGAGGTTGAAGGGAAATGCTACTCGGTTATTGGCCATGGCCTTAGATAAAGCAAAATTATTAGGAATCAAAAAAGTACTAGTAACATGTGACAAAGATAATATTGGTTCAGCAAAGACTATTATTAATAATAATGGAATGCTAGATTCCGAAGATGTTGTGAATGGAACAGAAATACAAAGGTATTGGATTAAAAACGAATAAGAGATTTTTGAGGTATACCATGGAGGGACCGGCATCAGATAACACCGTTTTCACGCGGCGGGCCTGACGGCCCTTGGTCTGCAGAGGCATTTCGAGGAAGTGGAATCAGCAGACAACCCTGCACTGGCTAAGTCCGTCGGACCCGGGGCTGGCGCCCCTTAGGCCAGTGAGGGTTCGTGAATACCAGAACGTTATCTGCAATTCCTCGAAAGACTAAAAAAGAAAGAAGAGAGATAAATGACTACATACTATTTAGTTCGTCATGGAGAACCAGCATGGGGGATTAATGAAATTTACAAGCTTAGGGGGCATGGTAGAGATTTAGTACCATGACTTAAGAGAATGGCAGCCTGATCTAACATTTCAATATGATTCATTAGAACAGCTTAGGGAATTAGGTTCGGACTATGATCGACATAATGGAATTTATCCTACAGGTGAGACAAGAAGATGGGAATCAAAACAATTGGTGAAAGAACGAATAGACAAAGTAATTAATAAATATTTGTATTATAAAGATGTAATTATAGTTGGACATGGAATGGCATTTCGGACGCAGTATGATATAGAAGAGATTCCACATGCATCCATAATTGAATTTAAAAAGGATTAACTTTAGGTAGTTCATGGAAACCGAGGAAAATACCATAAAATACTAAAAGGGGTAATTTATGAAAAAGTCACTTTTGTTGCTTGTCATCGGCCTAACCTTTGGTGCAGCTTCATACGCAGGTGCTAGTTCATATTTCCAAGCTGAATTACCTACCTTTGATATCAAATTGAACGGTAATTTGATAAACAATAATGACACTGAATATCCTGTGCTCATGTATAATGATATTGCATATTTTCCTATGACATATGAATATACCCATTCTCTTGGGATTGAGAGCTCATTCTCAGAAGGGTTGTTATCGTTAACAAACAATTCAACAGACATAATTACGAAAAAACTCTACGATGCTAATATAGTTACAAGAGGTGAAAAACGCTACTTTTCCTACAGCGAACCTTACCTTGTATTTGAAAGTAAAATTGACTTTTTAACAGGTAATAACACCAAAGCTATTGATACTCTTATTAGAGTTGCAAGTAAGACGGATGCTTCAGTCATAAAGGTTTCGTTTAGGAATAATCCACGTAATGCCCCCGCAGAAATACTGTTTGATACAACCGATGCAAGAGATTACGCTGAAGATAAAATAACATTAGCTGAAATGATTGATAAAATAAACGTTAACGTGAATTATTTTCCTGTTAAAAACATAAAAGTATCGATTGATTCGAATCGTTAGTAGTTCAGCTAACGGGAAACTTTACTTCAATGGGATCTTCAGCTGCCATGCAGTTAAGGATCCCATTCTTTCGTTGAAGTAATGGGCAGTTCCAATATGTGATAAAATGAGTGGGACTAAAAATTAAAGTTGAAGTAATGACTATTAGCAAAAAAGGTCAAGAAAGATTATTGTCGGGCAAGAGCCATTCAGATGGGTAATTACTCCGTCAGCAAGAGGAGTTCAGCATGATGAAGTGAAAGGACAATTGCTCCGAGTTGATATAGAGTCAGACATCAACGAATTCTGGGTGGAGTCTCCGAATGTTGAATCACTCAATAATAAAATCGTGATACCCGCTGAAATAGCTTTAATTATTTCGCAGGCAATCATACAAGGTTGGAAACCTAGGGGGAAAGGTGTGTTATTAAGTTTCAAACATTCAGGAATCAACTGTTATCGTTGAAATAATGAGAGAGGATAGTTCCAAAATGAGATAATTGCAAACGGCCAATCAGCTTAGTCCAACTGAAATGGATATAACTATTAATGTGGAGAATTAATACTATTGAAGCTTATTACAAAGGAATTCAAGAAAATTGTAGTCGACAATTATCCATTTCTTTGTGTAATCGACCAAAGATCTGAAAACGAGCACATTAGTTTTAAGATTTATCCGTCCAATACGAAAACATCATATTTCTTGATATTCTTCTCTTGGAAGATCAATTGGGCAACGAATCTTTGCCAACCAATGGTTTGTGCTAAGTTAATTCATTACGCCATTAGCAGAGGTTGGGACTATAAATCTAAACATGCTGTGCTCGAACTCCAAGATGGAGACATTCTGGTAGGTCGACTCGGTTTGGATGAAATAATTCGGTAACGGTACGCGTTTTGGCTATCGGCTAAACCCTAACGGGAGGATAGTACCAATATGTGGTACTATTGCTTATGAGGTGATTATCTATGAATTGGTTACAAGGAGGCCCTTTATTAGAGCTTAGCTTTATAATTAAAGAACCAATCCAGATAGAAAGAGTCGTCTCTAGGTTGGAGAACGCTGACGTTAAAATAGAGGTTCACAACTCTCTGGAATACCTCCGACAATACTACGAGGGCTATCTTTATGATGTAGACGATCCTCATAGTGTAATGATCCATCAAATAACACTCAACTTAACTGTACATACAACCCGGCTAAGAAGAGCTTTACTATTTGTTGAAAAAATAAGTTCAAATCTAGTGTCATTTTCGATTTGTTTTTACGGAGATGTAGACGATGCCCCAGAGTGGAATCAGCCCGGTGTAAGAGATGATGAGTTAGATGAGTTCATACGCCTTCTGATCTCACTCTATAGGGAATTAGAGTATAGTGTGGGCAGTTTAGCAATAGAAGAAGATATCAAGGGTCTTTTTGACGTTAATGAAGGATGGCCAAATGAAAAATATCAACTAGTAAATCTTAATTTCAAAGATAATCTACAAAAGTTTCAGGCCCTATTAATGGACCAGTCATTAAAGGACAACTTACTTGACGAACAGTACACACTAATAGATAACTCGTATTTACTTTACCGAAACGCGTTACGTTAACGAAGAACGTTAGTTAGATTACCAGAACTAACGGCAACTGGATGAGCTGCCGTTATCATTTTACCCGGTAATTTCGTATGTCCGGAGCTTCATGATATTTGAGCCTTGCTCTTCGTGAAGGCCGCCCGTAGATGTTAATAAGTGAATGCTCCCATTCTCGTCTATAAACGAGTCTGACAGATAACCCTTCACACGATGGCGGGATATGAGGGTAAAATCCACATCATATAACTCCAAGACGGAATCGTGTCTTAAGACAAGAATCCTGTTTGATGGGGCGAAGTGGAGAATTGTGGCGTCGCCCCCTTCCAGTTTCCTGCGGCAGGTAACGTCCCCCCGTTCCCAATCCAGCAGGAGCATCTCATGATCTCCGACGATTAGGGCGTGCAGATTTCCGTCGGGGGACAGAGCCCCCGGGCTTATGGATTTCGGGAGTAATGTACCAATAGTAATTTCGCCTGCCGGCGCTAATGTTTCCGTGAGGCGAAAAATCGTAAATCCAAGAGGGCCTTGTGCTTCCAAATAGCATCCTATGTAGATCATGCCATTGGGGTCTTGGAACATCCATGTACCCGAATCCCACTTCAACCTCGGGAGATGGTAGCAGGCCACGCTCTCTCCCTTTTCGTTCAACCGGTAAACCCGGTTAACCCCCATTTCGGCATGATAGTCATGAACATAACGGAAATGTCCATAAAGGGTTGGAATGTGAAACCTTCCGATGAAACTTATTCTCCATCGCTCCTCTCCGTCGGGTCCGAATTCGTACAAGTCTTCGCCTCTTCGGGACTTGGAGTATTCGGAAGCAAGGAAACCGCCGTCCGGAAGAAGAAGGATCGGTTGTGCGCCCAACGGATACGGGTAGCTGGTGAGGGGAGTGCCCTGATCACTAAATAGATAACAGCGGTCGGAGAAGAAAGCGAACCGGCCATGGCCAAAGAGCAGGTGGTGACCGGAGTAAATATCATATTGCAACGGCTTTGCATCCCACAAGGGGATAAGCTTTCCATCGTTCGAATGCCTGAAGATGTACTCCGTCTCGTATTGCTTCTCATACCGGTTGAACGGAGGGATTCCCATTAAGTGCTTAGCCCTTACTGCGCCTTCCATCTCGGTGATTAGCTTAAGACGGGTCTGGTTACGGACCCGGTTGGCCTGTTTCTGGTTGAGCCGATACGCCTCAATGGCCGGTAGGTTCCGAGTACGGCGGAAGGCCGGTGGGCCCTCTTCTTTCAGTATGCGTTCATCTATCCACAAGGCTAACCCGAGGAAATCCTGAAGAAGCCCGAGCAGCAGTTCCGTTTCGCCGCACCGGAAAACCTCTTTTAAGAGTGGCGCTTCTTCTATGCTGTATCCCAAGTGTTCCAGAAATTTGACTGGATTCCCTTTATGCTGAAGACCGTAGCCGTTATCCGTTTGATGGAGGGCAACCCTCTTCCCGCCTTGGAAGAGAGCAACTCGCAGCATATCATCATCGAAGTATTCTACGGACAAGACAACGGAGGTGATCTTTTTCGAGAGGCGCTGCCCATGTTTAGCGGCTGTCCCAACCTCCAAGGCATCTCCTAAAAATGTAGTCCACCCCTCCGATAGATGATAGACATGGAGGTCGTTAACCAAACCGTCCGCTTCTGACGCAGATAGACCCCGTACGTGCAAATGTGCAAAAGTAGTGCCCATCTTAACCTCCAAATTTAACTTGTAGTCCAGTGTTCGAAACACCGGTTTCGAATGGATATTTCGACAAAACAATCATATTTCCTCTATATAACAACAGGTTCGCAGTATGGAAGTTAGCTCGCGGCAGATTAGCTCGTGAATCTGATGTCATCGTATATTCCAATAGTTAAGGACGAGTATGATTCCGAAAGAGCTGATAGACCTAACGCAAAACTATAGCTTAATAAAGAATGACTGCCGCGGATTGGAAGTCATTCTTGTTAGGTAACATTATAACGAACACCATTAATAAACTTTATTTTCCCGCACCACAGTCGGCCTAATCCATATGAAAATCCAGAAAAAAGGAGCAGCGAGGATTAACCCTCCTGCTCTCTTTGTGCTTCGAATCTTCGGTGTTTCCTGACTCCTTCATTTATGAATGCAGTTGTATTTCTTGTAGATGTTCTACCCACTGTCTAATTTGTTCCGCGGTAAGCTCAACATGTGAATATGAGGTGTCAATAATCGGAGTCCCTGTATGTTGAGCATAGCGTAAGAGCTCATTAGCAAGGATATTGGTATGATAGATCCCTTCAGGCGTCCAGCGGCCTCTTTCTAATAACCGGTTCGTTCTTTCTTCATCGTTACAGTGGAGGAGCAAATAGTGAATGGGTGAAAACAAACGCTCCATATCCGTCAGGTAAACATTGTAAGGATAAGGAACACTGCCAAACAAAATGGTCTGATAGCCTTTTTGTGCATTCTCGTAGGCGATTTGGACCCAACGAAAGCAGGCCGTCATAAAATCCTGCCCCTGAACTAAAGGATCCATGTCATAGACCATAAAGTCTCTTCCTATCTTTCGCGACAAGATATTCGCTATTGTCGTTTTTCCAGCCCCGCTTATTCCTGCAACGATATACAAAGGGAATCCCACCGGATCACACCCCAGTCTAGATATATAAGCAGTATATGTACCCACTTATACGACGCAAGGGCTTTTATATAAATGGGCAATTGGCCGATGATGGTTCCGATTGTTGGGATGATGTTAGTTTTGCCTGTCTGGAGACGTTTTTAATACCATCCAGCGAGCGGTGCATGCAGAGATAACAAAGAAAGCAAAGGAGATACTTAACGTCCAGGGTTCAGACTTATAAAATCCTATCCAAATAAACAGCGGCTGACCAATAAAGGCCATTATGCCGGCGGTGATTAGTATCGCAGTGAGAAATCGACGGAAGGTTGTGTTATAGAACTGATAAATGGTCATCATGACGAAGGGGACAAGCACGTAATCATGAGGAAAGAGAGGAGGTACAAGCCCCAATAGTTTGTCCGGATATGACCATATCAAGAACCGGTCCGCGCCTATATGATTGGCAATTACCCCCATGAGTGCGATCAGACAACCGAACAGAAGAATTTGATGAAGGCGACGTTTATCGGCGTATCGCCATCATATAAAGTAAGGGATCACTGTAAGTGCTAATAGCAACCACCAATTCCAACTCCACAATTCATCATTTACCCAGTGTTCGTTCTGAACATTTCTTAGTGCAATTTTTGCTTTCTCTACGTCTTCAAAAGTGGGGGATGACAATTCCTTCTGCTCCTTTCAATGTCGAGTCATACTTCTTATCATCCCTCCTAAGGACCATCCATATACAAGAACACCACAATATGGTTGTGTATGACCGATTTTTACACATGGCAATTATTCGTAATAAATCGCACGGAAGGGGAATTCCAACGTCTTCAACCGATATTCTTTCGGGGTCATGGACATATACTCTCGGAATATTTTGCCGAAGTAGCTTGGGCTATCGAAGCCGCATCGCTGCCCGATCTCATGAATAGGCAGATCCGTGGTACGGAGTAAGGTAATGGCAGCCTCCACCCGCCGGTCTCTCAGAACATTCAGGGGCGAGGTTTGCTCGGACCGTTGGAACAGCCTGCACAAGTGATGCTTGTTGACCCCGCAGTGTTCCGATAGGATGGCTAGAGTGACTTCCGATGCGTAATGCTCCCGCATGTATTTCTTGGCTTTCTGAATGATGGAGCTGGAGGTGGCACTGATCTCATGGCCCTTTTCCCTGCTCGTGCGGACCAGTGTCAGCATCCATTCATAAACCAGGGAGGACAAGGCATACTTATCGGTCACTTTCTCCTCGACAACGGTATGAAGGAGCTTCCAAAAGCCTTGGATCAAGGGGGAGTCGGAGTCTCTCTCGATAACCGGTCCCTCCTGCTCCATGACCAGGTCCCAGATGCGGTTGGCCTCATCCCCGCGCAAATTAATCCAGATGAATTCCCACGGGTCCTTATCTTCAAGGTAATAATACCGATGCTGACTGGGGACCTTCACCAGAAACCCGAAGCCCTTCGGTAACGGAAGGGTTCGATGCCCATAGTCGATATAGCCTTGTCCGCTCAGCGTATATTGAAAAATCACATGACCGCAATCCGGCCGTTCATCACCGGAGAAGCTGTATTCCGTGCTGTTAATCTTCGACCAGCCGATGGAATCCAGGGTCAATATCGAATTATCTTCATTGCGGAATGCATATGAAGCAGGCTCAAGCATAATGTGTTCCTCCTGCATATATAGGTCAATTTTATTATATTGTATATCAATACATTAAGATTGTCTTCGCACGGCGGGAGCAGTAAGATCGGGGTATACCCAAAGGAGGGATTGGATGACAACCCAGAATCTTATGCTGGAACTGCTCCCGGGCGAATGCTGGTGGGGAGGACGAGCAGCCGACGGACGTCAGATGCCCTACGGCGCAGCAACCATAACCCGCGTAGACTTGGCCTCCAGCCATAATGGAAACCAAGCCTGCCCGCTCTTAATCTCCAACAAGGGCCGATACGTTTGGAGCGATGAACCGTTTGTTTTTGAATTTGCAGATGGGCATCTGAAGGTGACAGAGGGGAAGGGGAAGCTGCTCGCAGGTGAAGGGTACGATAGCTTGCGTGGGGTATATCAGTATGTCTCCCGCACCTTCTTCCCGCCAGAGCCTCGGCTTCCCGAAGAATTGTTGTTCACCGCCCCCCAATATAACCTGTGGATCGAGCTGCTCTATGAACCGACGCAAGAGAAGGTATTGGAATACGCGAAGCAGGTGTTGGCCCACGGCATGCCTCCGGGTGTGATTATGATCGACGACAACTGGCATGAGCCCTATGGAAACTGGGTGTTCCATTCGGGACGCTTTCCTCAACCGAAGCGCATGATCCAGGAGCTTCACGAGCTGGGTTTTAAGGTCATGCTGTGGGTGTGCCCGTTCGTCAGTCCGGATTCCCGCGCCTTCCGGCAGCTCGAGCCGTCAGGCTTCCTCTTGAAAGATCGCAACGGGAAGACGGCGCTTCGAAAATGGTGGAACGGCTACAGTGCCGTCCTGGACTGTACGAACCCGGAAGCGGTCCGTTGGATTCATAAGGAGCTAGATCTGCTGCAAACCGAGTATGGGGTGGATGGCTTCAAGCTGGATGCCGGTGACGCGGAGTTCTATGAACCGGACGATCAGACTTACGTGGCGGGGACATCCCCCAGCGGTCAGAGTGAGGCTTGGGCACGGGTTGGACTCCGGTATAGACTGAATGAATACCGGGCCTGCTGGAAGCTGGCCGGACAGCCATTGGTCCAGAGACTGAAGGATAAGCGCCATGTATGGGAGGGGAACGGGTTGGAAGCCTTGATCCCGGATGGTCTGGCGCAAGGCTTGCTGGGCTATGCCTTCACCTGTCCCGATATGATTGGCGGAGGGGAGTTCATGAGCTTCACTTCGGCCAATGTGGACCAGGAGTTGTTCGTCCGTTCGGCCCAATGCTCCGCCCTGTTCCCCATGATGCAGTTCTCGGCGGCGCCGTGGCGGGTGTTAGATGCCGAGCATCTGCAGTACTGCGTGGAGGCGGCGCGGCTTCACGTGAAGCTCGGCGAGGAAATTCTGGAGCTGGCGAAGCAATCCGCCCATACCGGAGAGCCCATTCTGAGGCACATGGCCTATGATTTCCCGGATGAAGGGATGGAAGCCATTCAGGATCAATTTATGCTGGGCAGATCTCTATTGGTAGCACCTGCCGTAGTGAAGGGGATGAGATCCCGAACGGTGGTCTTGCCTGCCGGGACATGGCTCGGTGATGACGGAAGCCTTGTTGAAGGTCCTGTGACGCTGGAGATTGAAGTTCCGCTTAACAGACTGCCGTGGTACAGAAGACATGAATCCTACCGCGAATAACAGCAGCAGCAGCTCGTAGATGAGCTGCTGCTGTTCTTGTCATGCTATAAGGTCTTCATTTCATAGATTTTTTGGAGAGTACGGACATGCTTCCTCTTCTCGTCTTCAGACTCCGTGTGGAGATATCCCTCCACAAGCCTGTATCCGAATAAGAGCAGGATGATCTCATACATACAAGGATCGGCGATTCGGGACACATCCGCATATTCCGAAAAGCCTTTGTAATACAAGGGGATGCATCGCTGGTAATGCTCGACCATACAATCGATATCCGGTTCATCCGCGATCAGGCTTGCGAGATCCTCGCCCAGGTAGCCCCATCCGCTGGTATCCCAATCGATGAGCGCGAAATTCCCGTTCGCATAGATAAGGTTGTTGACCCAGAAGTCCCGGTGACACAGCACGAGGGGCAATTGATCAATACGGGCGAATATCTCCTCTGCTTGCTCATCGATGTCTATGAGCATGTGCCGTACGTTAGGTGGCAATTCGCAGTCTCCCGATCGAATATAATCGTAGACGACCGGCCAAGAACGGTAATGCAAATACGTATTCTTCATGAGCCCCGCATGGCTCAGGTTGGTCAGGCTCTGCAGCACGGCGGGTTGCTCCGCATACAGCCTGCCTTGAAAGCGACCTAACTTCAATGCGGCCTTGTCATACATGTCGCCGGTCAAGTCCAATCCGGTTACACCATCGATATATTCCAGCCACAAATGGTATTCATCCTCGGTATGGAACTCGGCATGATAACATGTCGGCCAGCGGAGAGCTTCCGAGAAGGTCGCTCCCAAGTCAGATGAATATAGATCATATTCCCGACGCCATGAACCCGGATCGCCGTAACGCTCCCATTTCTTCTGGATCTTCAGTACGATACGGTACGACAATCGTTCCCCTTCTGCGGTTTCGGCAGTCCCTGATAGGAGCTGCACTTCTCCCACGGTTCCGCCCTTTAACGGAATAGCCTGGTAGTCGGCCGTGATGATTTCCTTCTTGAACTGTTGGCTTAAGGCATAGATTAGCGTATCGAGTTTAATGTTCATTCCCCCATTTTCTGCTTGTATCAGCTGTTTACATGATTATATCAAATGCAATCCCTTATTTTGGGAAGAGTTTCATTATAACGGTTCTGTCCGTTAACGGGTTTGGTTGGTCATAATGGTTACGAGACAAGGACTTAAGTATGGGGTTGTAATCGCTGCCGCCCGGCTGTAAGATAGGGATAGCAGTATTTGTTACCGGTAACAAAAAAGATGACCGACTACAGCCGGCAGTCGCTGCGCCGATTCCAAGTGGGAATAGAAGGAGAGATGGGAATGAAGCTGATCTATCATAAACCGGCCAAACAATGGACGGAAGCTTTGCCAATAGGAAATGGCCGGCTCGGTGCCATGATATTCGGCGGGATTGAAAAAGAAATCATTCAATTGAACGAAGACACGCTTTGGTCGGGAGGTCCGAAGAACTGGAATAACCCCCGTGCCCAAGATGTACTCTCCACCGTGCGCCGGCTCGTGGCGGAAGGTCAATACACGGAAGCCGACCGGATGTGCAGGGAGATGCAGGGCCCCTACACCCAGTCGTATCTGCCCTTCGGGGATCTCTCGATTGTCTTCGGACATGGAGATCTTGCGCACTCCTATCGCAGGGAGCTGATCCTGCAGGAAGGGGTATCCCGCGTCGAGTATAGGGTGGGAGACGTTCAGTATACCAGGGAGCTGTTCGCATCCTATCCTGGCCAAATGATTGCCATACGGATCCAATCCAGCCACGTAGGAATGGTGGATTTCACCGCAAGGTTGGACAGCAAGCTGCGGGCCCGGACGTTCCCGAATGACGGCCAGTGGATGATTCAAGGCAAGGCGCCGGTGCATGTGGCGCCCAGTTATTACCGTGTCGATCAGCCGATTGTGTATGAGGAAGAGGGGGGCAGCGAAGGGATGGCCTTTGAAGGCCGGCTCTCGGTTGTATCCGATGACGGCAGCGTCTGGGTCGACCATGATGGGATTCATGTCCGCAAGGCGACGGGAGTGACATTGTACTTTAGTGCCGCTACGAGCTTCAATGGGTTTGACCGTTCACCCGGCAAGGAGGGGAAGGACCCGGGGGAGATGGCGTCCTCGTATTTGACCAGGGCATTGGAGCAATCCTACCAGGCCCATCGGGAAGAGCATGTCCGGGACTATCGGAATTTGTTCGACCGTGTGGACATCCGATTGGGAGAAACGGTCAGTCCGGCTGATCTGCCGACGGACAAGAGAATACCCCAATATGGAGCCTCGGACCCGGGGCTGGTCGAGCTGTTGTTTCAATACGGCCGGTACCTGATGATCGCCAGCTCCCGCCCCGGAACCCATCCTGCCAATCTCCAGGGCATCTGGAACAAAGAGACACGGCCCCCGTGGAGCAGCAATTATACCTTGAACATCAATACCGAAATGAACTATTGGCCTGCAGAAACCTGTAATTTGCCGGAGTGTCACCAGCCGCTGCTGGAATATATCGGCCGTCTATCGGTTACCGGAAGGGAAACCGCACGAATCAATTACGGCGCTCGTGGATGGACTGCCCATCATAACTCGGATATTTGGGCTCAAAGCGCACCTGCAGGCGACTATGGTCATGGTGACCCGGTCTGGGCGAACTGGCCCATGGCGGGTGCCTGGCTGTCCCAGCATCTGTGGGAGCATTACGCTTTCGGCAGAGATGAACATTTTCTTCGCAGCAAGGCCTATCCGATTATGAGAGAAGCGGCGTTGTTCTGCTTGGATTGGCTGATCCCGGATCAGGACGGGTATCTGATGACGGTGCCCTCCACGTCGCCGGAGCACAAGTTCCGAACGGAGGGGGGCTCCTTGGCGGCTGTAAGCGCGGCATCGACCATGGATTTGTCACTCATCTGGGACTTGTTTACAAACTGCCTTGAAGCAGCGGAGGTACTTGGGACAGACGAGGCTTTCCGGGGAAAGTTAGAGGAGGCCAGAAGCAGGCTGTTCCCGCTGCAGGTCGGACGGTATGGTCAACTGCAGGAGTGGTACAAGGACTTCGAGGATCAGGATATCCATCACCGTCATGTTTCCCACTTGTTCGGCGTATATCCGGGACGGCAATGGAATGAAGAGACAGCACCCGTATGGTTCAACGCGGCTCGTAAGTCGCTGGAATGTCGTGGCGATGGAGGAACCGGCTGGAGCCTCGGTTGGAAGATCAATCTATGGGCCCGTTTCCAGGAAGGGGACCGGGCGCTGCAGCTGGTCTCCAACCTACTGCAGCTTGTAGAAACCGAGGATATGGGGGAAGGGGGAGGCGTGTATGCCAATCTATTCGATGCGCACCCGCCATTCCAGATCGACGGCAACTTCGCAGCCACGGCCGGGGTTGCCGAGCTGCTGCTTCAATCGCATCGGGGATTTCTCCATTTGCTGCCGGCACTTCCGGCTGCATGGTCTTCCGGCTGCATAAGTGGGTTAAGGGCGCGCGGGGGCTTTGAAGTCCGAATGCAATGGGATCATGGCAAGCTAGGCGAAGCGCAGATCCTATCCTTGAACGGCGAACCTTGTACCATCTATTCGGAGACGCCGCTCCAGGTTGCAGATGACAGCGGAAATCCCGTTGCGATGTCCAACTCGGCTCATCCCGGCTGCCACATGTTCCCGACGAAAGCAGGAGCGCGATATACGCTCAAACAAGTTCTTTAACACGATGATCCTTGTACCCCAAGCCCTTTGCCTGAACCAGGTGAAGGGCTTGAGGTGTTTGCAGCCTTATGAACCGGGCTTGGCCGTAGATTGGCGGATGATGAGCTCGGCAGGAAGCACGATTCTGCGGGATGATGGGGGAGCGGTTCCTTGGATTCGCTCGATCAAGAGCTGCGTACCCAAGTATCCCATGTCATACGCGGGCTGCTTGGCGATGGTCAAGAAGGGATTATAATCGGGGATGATGTCAGGATCGTCGAAGCAAGTCAAGGATATCTCTTCCGGCACTCGAATCTGGAGCGTGCGCAACGCACGAAGCGTATTCACCCCGATAAAGTTGTTGGCCGCCAGGATGGCTGTGGGGCGTTCACCTTGTTGGAGCGAGACAAGCTTCCGGATGATCTCGTCGAAGTTGTCTTGCTTCAGCTGGGTTTCGATTAAATAAGCCGGGTTGGGTTCGATCCCGGATAGCTGTAAGGTCTCCAGGAATGCTTGAGCCCGCTCTCGGGTATTGGACATAGCGACCGGGCCATTCATAAGGGCGATCTTCTTATGGCCTAACTTGATCAGATGCCGGACTAACTGGCGGGTGGTCTGAAGGTTGTCTCCGGCCACCGAATCTGCAGGAACGGCTTCGACCGTGCGGTCCACATAAACGAAGGGAATTCTGCGTTTCACCAGCTTCTTCACATTCGCGGCGGAACCATCCCCGGCGGGGACGATCAGGGCGCCGTCCACACCGGAGGACATCAGCGTATTGATATATAGGGCTTCTTTCTCCATGTTCTCATCTGTATTGCCTAGAATGAGCTGATAGCCGAGTTGATGGGCTTTATCCTCCGCACCTCTTGCAATATTGGTGAAGAAAGGGTTGGAGATGTCCGGGATAACCAATGCCACAGACCGGGTTTCCTTCGAGGTCAGGCTTCGCGCTTGTTTGTTGGGGACATAGTCCAGCTCCTGGATGACTTGCTCCACCTTCAGCCGAGTGGATTCCTTGATCGATGGGGATTTGTTGATGACACGGGATACGGTCATTGGGGAAACATTCGCTCGTTTCGCTACATCGTATATGGTGACCATGGCTTGCTCCCTCTCGTACGTTCTATTTCCCATGATGGAGCATCTTCCTCTTTTTTTCAAGTTGGGCTGATTGACGGCCTATACCCCTCGTGCTATTATTTTGGTATCGGTAACAAAGTAATAACAATGAAGGAGGTTAAATCGATGCCCATTACCCGCATGATCGATTTGTCCCAGGACATCTACCATAATTGTCCCGTGCTGCCTGAGTTCGCACCACCCAAGTTCGATTACTTGCTCATCGGACCGAGAGACGGCTGGAACCTGGAACAGGTTACCATGAATCTCCATACGGCAACCCATATGGATGCTCCGGCTCATATGGCGGATTTTCGACAGACCCTGGATGCCATCCCCGTAACGGCCTTTCAAGGGCGATTGGTATTGGCGGCGCTGACGGACAAAAAGCCAGGGGAACCCGTGACGGTGTCGGATCTCAAGGTTTATGAACATTTGCTGTCTCCGAATTCCATTTTGTTCCTGAACACTGGATGGGGAGCAAAGCGGTCCTGGACCAGGGAATTCATCTATGAATCCCCCTATCTGTCCAACGAAGCGGCACAATATCTGGTCGAGCATCGGATACGCGGAATCGGAATCGACCACTTCAGCATTGGCGGAACCGGACCGGCGAACGAGGAGACACACCGAATTTTGCTTCGATCGGGCATGTGGATTGCGGAGGGCTTGCACTTGGAGGACCCGGAGCTGGCCCGCGGGGAGTGGCAGGTTATGGCGCTGCCGATCAAAGTAAGGGATAGCAGCGGCGCGCCGGCCCGTATCGTAGCGTTTCAGTGGGAGCAGGAAGGAGCATGAACGATGAAATACCGCAAATTGGGGAATACCGGATTGGATGTGTCCATCCTTAGTTTCGGCGCATCCTCCTTAGGCTCGGTCTTCCATCCCACCGATGACAAGGAAAGCATCCGGACGGTTCACACGGCACTGGATCTCGGAATCAACTACATCGATGTATCGCCCTATTACGGCCTGCTGAAGGCGGAGCAAGTGCTAGGGCAAGCGCTGAAGGAAACCGCGCGGGACCGATATCTTCTCAGCACCAAGGCCGGCCGGTACGGAGCTCAAGAGTTCGATTTCTCGTATGACCGCATCATTCGAAGTGCGGAGGAGAGCATGCGGCGTCTCCATACGGATTATCTGGATATTCTATACCTCCATGACATTGAATTCGTAGAGTTGAACCAGATTGTGGAGGAAGCACTCCCTGCATTGGATGCGCTGAAGAAGCAGGGCAAAATTCGGTTCACCGGCATTTCCGGGCTTCCTCTATCGATCTTCCACAGCATATTGGCCAGCCATTCCGTGGATGTCATCTTATCTTACTGCCATTATTCCTTGAACGATGATTCCTTATTGGAGCTCCTGCCTGAGCTCAAACAAGCGGGCACCGGCTTGGTTAATGCTTCTCCGCTCTCCATGGGGCTCTTATCCGGCAACGTGCTGCCGGACTGGCATCCCGCAACACCGTTGATCCGGTCGACCTGCAAGGAGGCACTCGAATACTGTACCTCCCGAGGGTGGTCTCTGCCCAAGCTTGCCATTCAGTACGCAGTGGGGCATGAAGACATTCCAACGACCTTGGTCAGTACAGCGAGTTCGGATAAGATCCGGTCGAATATCGAGTGTGCACTCGAGCCCATGGATCAGGAGAAGATTCAAGCGGTAAGAAATGTGCTTAAGCCTGTGCAGCGTCTATCCTGGCTGAGCGGCAAGCCGGAGAATAACGAAGGGGTGCTTGTGGAATGAAGTGTATCGTGTGCGAGGAACCGAACCGGTTCGAGATGAAGGAGGTCCCTGTCCCAACACCCGGGCCGGGGGAAGCCCTGATCCGCATCCGCCGGATCGGCATCTGTGGTACGGATCTTCATGCTTATCGAGGAAATCAGCCCTATTTCGTCTATCCTCGGGTACTTGGACATGAGCTCGCGGCAGAGATCACGCAGATTGACGATAATGAATACGGTCTTACAGCAGGGGATCCGGTCTGCGTCATTCCTTATGTCCATTGCGGAACCTGCATCGCCTGCCGCAATGGGAAAACAAACTGCTGCACCAAGATGAGTGTGATCGGCGTTCACCAGGATGGCGGCATGCGCGAATATATGACCGTTCCGGTCCGCCACCTCGTGAAGACGGAAGGGTTAACCCCCGAGCAAGCCGCCATTGTCGAATGTTATAGCATCGGTGCCCATTCCGTTAGGGTAGCGGGAATCCGTCCGGGCGACTGGGTTATGGTCATCGGTGCCGGCCCCATCGGTCTGGGGACCATGAAGTTTGCTAAGTTGGCCGGCGCTCGTGTGATTGCTATGGATATGAATGAAAGCCGCCTTCAGTTTTGCAAAGCATGGGCGCAGGCGGATTACACCGTGAACGTGACCAACAATCCCTTGAATGAAGTGGCGGATATTACGGGCGGAGATTATCCTACCGTGGTTCTCGACGCGACAGGCAATACCAAGTCCATGGAGCAGGCCTTGCACTACGTGGCTCATGGCGGCAAGCTCGTCTTCGTAGGACTCGTGAAGTCGGATATCACCTTTCATGATCCGGATTTCCATAAGCGTGAGATGGCTATTATGGGGAGCCGCAATGCCATGCGGGAGGATTTCCTCGAAGTGATCGACCAGATCCGTAAGGGCTCCATCGATACAGGGAGCTTCATTACGCACCGGGCGGCATTCTCCGAGATGATCGGGCAATATGAATCGTGGCTCCGCCCCGAGACAGGCGTGATCAAAGCCGTGGTGGAGCTGTAAGGCCGGCAATTTCGGCAGGGTCTCCCACCCGTCAGGAGGCTTACCAATAGGAGTGGAAATCGCCCCCCAGTCTGTTCACATTTGCGCATCAGCGCAGATGCTTGAACATGCTGGGGGTTATTTCTTTATTGGCGTTATATATATGTATTTTTTCTGGTTTATATAATTGTAGGGGGAAAGAAACCGGTACCCCTGGTTGTTTACTCTTATAGGGAGGCTGATATCGTATGACCAAACGCGGAGTGGGGGCTGTATTTTGTGTCGCATCTATAGCGCTTTATGTCTTACCAAGTGTGATTGCAGCCATCGCTGCAAGTGGAGGGCCATTTGAAAATTATACGTTGATAAAAAATATGATTTCCTTCAACAAGGCAGTCTATTTATCCCTATTTGCTGGTGTGGGTTATTTGGCTTGGGCTGAATTCGATCATCATAAGAAATCCGATGGTTAGCGGAAATGCATCTTCTTATGTACAATAAAGGGAGGCAAGTCAACATGGGAAGGAAGCCACTAACAGGATAGGAGTACGCGAGATGTATCTAACCTTGGAAGCCTGTGTCGCCGATCTTGAACGGCATGGTCATCTGGTGAGGGTAACGGAAGAAGTCGACCCGGAGCTGGAGATGGCCGCGATTCATCTGAGAGTGTTCCAAGCGGGAGGGCCCGCCTTGTTGTTCGAGAAGGTGAAGGGCTCCCGCTACCGTGCCGTTTCGAATCTGTTCGGAACATTGGAACGGAGCAAGTTTATGTTTCGGCAGACGTGGGAATTGACCCGGAACGTCATTGATCTGCGCAATGATCCGGTCAAGGCGATTAAGCATCCCTTCCGCAATGCCAGTGCGGCGGTCGCGGCGCTCCATGCCCTGCCGCTGCGGCAGCGCGGCGGGGCTTCGGGATTCGAGGAGATCGCGATCACCGATCTTCCGTTGATTAAGCATTGGCCGATGGACGGCGGGGCCTTCGTCACGCTGCCGCAGGTCTATACCGAAGACCCGGACAAGCCGGGGTTGATGAACGCGAACTTGGGGATGTACCGGGTCCAGTTGACGGGGAATCAATATGAGGTCAACCGGGAGATCGGCTTGCATTATCAGATTCATCGGGGCATCGGCATACACCACCACCAAGCGAAGCGCAAAGGCGAACCGCTGAAAGTGAGCATTTTCCTGGGGGGGCCGCCCGCGCATACCATGTCGGCCGTCATGCCGCTGCCCGAAGGGTTAAGCGAGCTGACCTTTGCCGGCCTGCTGGCCGGACGCCGCTTCCGGTACGGGTACGAGAACGGGTTCTGCATCAGTCAGGATGCGGATTTCGTGATTACCGGCGAAATTCATCCGGATGAGACGAAGCCGGAAGGGCCGTTCGGGGATCATCTGGGCTACTACAGCCTGACGCATCCTTTTCCCATGATGAGGGTCCATAAGGTGTATGCCAAGCGCAACGGGATCTGGCCGTTTACGGTCGTCGGCCGTCCGCCGCAGGAGGACACAGCCTTCGGAGCATTGATCCATGAATTAACCGGAGATGCGATCAAGCAGGAGGTGCCGGGGGTGAAGGAGGTTCATGCGGTCGATGCCGCGGGCGTCCATCCGCTGCTGTTCGCCATCGGATCGGAACGCTACACGCCCTATACCAAGGTGAAGCAGCCTGCCGAGCTGCTTACGATCGCCAACCGGATCCTGGGCACAGGCCAGCTGAGTCTGGCGAAGTATCTGTTCATTACGGCGGAGGAGGGGCGGCCGCTCAGCACGCATAAGGAAGCGGACTTTCTCACCTATATTCTGGAGCGGATGGATCTCAGGCGAGATCTTCATTTCCAGACCAACACGACTATCGACACGCTGGATTATTCGGGAACCGGTCTGAACCAGGGAAGCAAAGCCATCTTCGCCGCTTGCGGCGACAAGCTGCGGGAGCTCTGCATCCAGGTGCCGGAGCAGCTTCAGGGGCTGCGGGACTACGATAAGGCCCGCATCGTGCTTCCGGGTGTCGTCGCGCTGGAGGGCCCGGCCTTCACCGGCTATGCCGAGGCGGAGCGCCAGCTGGGCGAACTGACGGATGCCCTCGCGGCCCGTGGGGCGATGAACGATTGTCCGCTCATCGTGCTATGCGACAGCAGTTCGTTCGTTGCGGAATCGCTGGATAACTTCTTATGGACAACCTTTACCCGGAGCAATCCGTCTCATGACATCTACGGTGTGAACGGCAGATTCGAGTTCAAGCACTGGGGCTGCGACAACGTCGTGATCGACGCTCGGACGAAGCCGCATCACGCCCCGCCTCTGATCCCCGACCCGGCCGTTGAGAAGCGGATCGACCGGCTATTTGCCGGCGGCGGGAGCTTGAGCGGAGTGTTGTAAGGGGCTGAAGGACTTTGCACCGTTGAGATAGCATGCAGGAACAGATGATCCGATAGAAAAACGCCGGTCCATACCTGGTAACTCCAGGTGCAGACCGGCGTTTCTTATGATTACAGCTGTACCGGCAGCATGAGCCCGTCTTCTCCGAATGTGAGCGGGTCGATGCAGACTTCGCGGTGAAAGCCCTTGCCCTCCGTAAAGCGTGTCAGCGGGGTGACAAACCGGTGATAAGCGATCCAGTATTGATCGCTGCCGGGCTCCCGGAGAATCGAATGGTGGGCTGTGCCGAGCATGTCCTTGTCCTTATTCTTGGCCAGCACCGGATAACGGTAGGTGACCGGTCCATAGAGAGATTCCGACGTGCCGTAATTCACGTGGTAATCTTCGCTGCCGGTGTCATCGCAGGACCAGGTGAAATGATACAGTCCTCCGCGCTTAAGCACCGTGACGGCTTCCCGGAAATCATGAAGGCCCGCAATATTGCGCATCGTTTCCTCTGCTACGCTGACCATGTCATCTCCGAGGCGCACGACGGTGGGATTCCCGTTGCCGAACAACAGGTAATGGGTCCCGTCCTCCTCGACATAGATGGACGGATCAATGGTCAGGACCATGGGAACTCCCAGGCGCTGCATCTGTTCCATTGAGATCAGCGGCTCCGGCTGTGCGCGGAACGGTCCGACCGGGGTCTCGGCCACCGCAACGCCGATCGAGTGGCTTCCGGCTTCGGTCTTGCCGCAGAAGTAATAGTAATACTTGCCGTTTCTGCAGGCAATGGCAGGCGCCCAGGCACATCCGACGGCCCAGGGGACATCCTCCGTCGCCAGATCCAAGATCATGCCTTCATCCCGCCAAATCTTCAGGTCCGCCGAAGAGAAGACGCGGAGCTGCGTGCCCGACCAGCGGTCGAAGCCGTCAGTGGTCGGGTACAGATAATACCGGTCGCCGAACTTGGCCAGGTCCGGGTCGGCGAATTGCCCGGGCAATACCTGGTGGCCGTCACCGTATGCCGCCAGAAGCCGGCTGCACTCATCAAAGGTGATGGGCAGGACGCCGCCGTGGCGTTTCTTGGATTTCCCCAGGTCGTAGGCTCCTTCCGGCAGAACCTGGAATTCCCCGCTGGCAAGATCGGAGGTCAAGAGGGGAAGATAGCCCTTTCCTTCCGCGAAGCGGTCTACAATCAGGCACCACTCCTCGCGGTCGTTCAGCTTGAAGATCTGCGGACCTTCCACGCCGTTCAGTGCCTCCAGAGCCGGAGCGCTTAAACTTGTGAAGGAGTCCTTGTCCAGCGAAGTGCCTTGTTCGACTCGGATGTTCTTAGTCGTTTCGTCCTTGGAATAGCGGTAATAGGTGCCGTTGTGGGCGATGATCGTCGTATCGATGATATGGTTATCCCGTTCGATATACTTCTCCGATTCCGTAAAGCTGCGGAAATCCTTGGTGCGGGCGCAGTAAATCTTGTGCTTGCGCGCCTGCTCGTACGGCTCCTGTGTAGCGGAAGCCCAGAATACCAGGAAGTCGTCTTGGGCTTCGTCATAAACCGCCTCCGGTGCCCAGACGCAGCCGGCGCCGGGTATTCCAACCGTAACAGCCCATGGCGAGGACCAATGGACCAGATCAGCGGACTCCCAGACGATGATATCCCGGCTGCCGGCATTGACGGCGGCGTCCCATCCCTTGCCGCTGGCAATCCGGAGATCCGTAGCAATCAGAAAAAATTTGCCTTCCTTGGGAGACCGCACGAGAAACGGATCCCGTGCCCCCTGTTCCCCCAGCTCGGAACGAAGCACAGGCTGACCCGCATTCAGATCCTTCCAATGCCGGCCGTTCTCGCTGTAGGAGAAATAGACCTGTTCGCCGTCGGGGCGTTCACCGATAAAATGCGCCAATAGATATCCATAATAGCGATCCTGAAGCAGGGACATGTTCAAGCACTCCTTGTTTAGCGTTATGCCGCCGATGAATAGAGAAATTATAGGCGTCTTTGTCCACTGGAGCAATAGATTATCGTGATGAATAACTGATTTATTGTCCTAATGCCGACACGCGGATCTACCATTTGACTCTATGCGATACCCCGTATATTCTCTACGTTAAGGAGAACGTACACATCGTCCGATGCATGAAAGGGGGGATCGAGATGCCAATCGGCGTCCAGACAGGCACGTTCGGCTTCCGGTTCAAGGCTCCGGCGCACTTGTCCATGTGCGAGTTGTTTGCCGTCGGACGGGAGGAAGTCCGGGACACGTCCTATCGGTGGGACGGACTGGAGCGGAGTGACGGTCCGCTGCTGCTTTTTCAATATACGCTGGAGGGTGGGGGCGTTTACGAGTCGGAAGCGGCTTCCTATCGGCTTGAAGCGGGGCAGGCTTTCCTGACGGAGATACCCGGCAATCACCGCTACTATTTTCCCGAAGGAGGAACAGCATGGTCCTTTCTATTCGTCCTGCTCCGACCGTCGCTGATTCTGGCGAACTGGGAGGAAGTGAAGCGCAGGCTGGGGGAAGCTCCGTACCTGCCCAAGTCAAGCAGACCCATTCGCGTTCTGGAGCATATCTGGGAGGAAGCGAATGCGGGACGAATAGCGGAACCGTACACCGCCTCCTCGCTCCTCTTTCATTTTGTATCCGAGCTGTGCCGGTTCGCGATCGTACCGGAAGGAGACCGGCAGGCTTGGCCGGTAAAGGTCAGAGAGGCTGCGGAGTTCATAGAATCCCACTTCGACCGGATGATCAGCCTCGACCAATTGTCCGAGCGGCTGGAGGTTTCGAAGTACCACTTGCTGCGGACCTTCACCATGGCGGTCGGCATGTCGCCGAACGATTACTTGAATCGCGTTCGAATCGAGCAGGCCATCAGCCTGCTCCGCCAGACGGACTGGAGCGTCGAGCAAATTGCGGAACGGGTAGGATATTCCAGCGGAAGCTACTTCATCAAGGTCTTCCGGAAAGGGACGGGGCGGACACCGGGCAGCTTCCGGTCCGGCGAGGGACAATTGACGTTCAGCCGCATGTTCTTCGATTGAGTGGAATCCATCGCTCGCGATTGGATTCGCAATATTTTGCTACCCATCGGGCAAGTTTACTATAGAAATAGGAGATATTCAGACGTATCATGAATGCATGAACGCAATTTACTTCTATTCGGGAACAGGGGGCTCTTCATGCGTCATCATACGTTTGCACCTACGCCGCCGTTGGGGTGGAACAGCTGGGATTGTTACGGCGCCGCAGTAACGGAAGCCGAGATTCGCGGGAACGCGGCCTATATGGCTGAGCACTTGAAGGAATATGGCTGGGAGTATGTGGTGGTGGACATCCAGTGGTATGAGGCTGGGGCGAAGTCCTCGCAATACCGTCCCTTCGTTCGTCTGGAAACCGATGACTGCTCCCGTCTCATGCCGGCGGTGAACCGTTTTCCCTCCGCAGCCGGCGGTGTCGGGTTTAAGCCTCTGGCCGACTATGTGCACGGACTCGGTTTGAAGTTCGGCATCCATATCATGCGCGGTATCCCCCGCCAGGCCGTTCACGACAATACGCCGATCAAGGGCACGGCCGTTACGGCCCGCGAGATTGCCCATCCGAATTCGATCTGTCCCTGGAACACGGATATGTACGGCGTGGACGCCTCGAAGGACGGGGCGCAGGCTTACTATGATTCGCTCTTCGAGCTGTATGCCGAATGGGGAGTCGACTACATCAAGGTGGACGACATCGCCGCTTCCCGGCTGTACGGCACGCATATGGCGGAGATCGAGCTGATCCGCAAGGCGATCGACCGTTGCGGACGGCAGATGGTGCTGAGTCTGTCTCCGGGGCCGGCGCCGCGGGAGCTCGCCGAGCCCTTCGAGGCGAACGCCAATATGTGGCGGATGACAGACGACTTCTGGGATCAGTGGCCGTTGTTGTTGGATATGTTCGACCGCTGCGAGAAGTGGGAAGGCCGGCCGCGGCCAGGCTGCTGGCCGGATTGCGATATGCTGCCCCTCGGCCATATCGGCATCCGCTCCGTTGACGGCGGCGGCTCCGACCGGTGGACACGTTTCACACGGGACGAGCAGCGGACGATGATGACGCTGTGGTCGATCTTCCGTTCACCGCTTATGTTCGGTGGCGAGCTGCGGGATAACGATTCGTGGACCTCGTCCTTGATCACGAACCGCGAGGTGCTGGATATGCACCGCCATAGCGATGGCGCCCGCCAAGCGCTGCGCGAAGGAAGCCGCATCGTCTGGACGGCCGAAGGCCCGGATGGAGTCCGGTACGCCGCATTGTTCAATACCGGTGAAGAGGCTGCAGTGGTTTCCATCCCGCTGGAGGGGCTGGGCATGAACGGAGCCGCATCCTGCAAGGAGCTGTGGAGCGGACGCGAGCTCGGGGCCTTGGAACGTGAACTCGCCGCAGAGGTCCCGCCTCATGGGGCAGCCCTTTTCCTCTTGAAGGGGTAAGGTACGTTGCGATTAACGGACATCATGTGAAGCTCAGAAGGTGACTGCGGTCACCTTTTTTTATTTTCGGGCGGACTACGGAGAATCAGAAGATCGTATGAGAAAGTCCGCATTTCCGATCTATATGGGGACGCAAGCGATGATTATAATACGACGTAAGGAAAGGGATTCATCACCATTTCGTTCGTATGAGGGAGGACATCGGCATGTTCCGAATAATGGGGAACCGATTGATATGGGAATATGATCATGAACAGGTGTGGATTGAACCTTGGGGGGACAACGCCCTGCGCGTCCGGTCCGCCTTCGCCCATGTGGAGGAGGGAGAGGACTGGGCCTTATTGCCGCAGCCTTACCACCCGGCGCAAATCGACCTGTCGGCGGAGAAGGCGACGATCGTAAATGGCAAAATCAGAGCGGACATCACGAGAGAGGGCCGGATCGCCTTTTTCAACCAGAAGGGCGATGTCTTGTTGGAGGAAGTCCAGTATACCTATCAGCTCAAATATGGCGGCCGCGAGCTGAAGCCGCACCCGGGCGGAAGCGACTACAGCCTGGCGCTGCGCTTCCGTTCCAATCCTAAGGAAAAGCTGTTCGGGATGGGGCAGTATCAGCAGCCTTATCTGAACCTGAAGGGCTGTATGCTGGAGCTGACTCATCGGAACAGCCAGTCCAGCGTGCCCTTTGTTCTATCTAATCTGGGGTACGGGTTCCTGTGGAACAATCCGGCGTTAGGGCGTGTACATTTCAACCTGAACATCACCGAATGGACGGCACCTTCCAGCAAACAATTGGATTATTGGATGACGGCCGGAGATACGCCGGCGGAGATTGAAGAAGCGTATGCCGGTGCCACCGGAACCGTTCCGATGATGCCCGATTATGCAATGGGATTCTGGCAATGCAAGCTGCGGTATCAAACCCAGGAGGAACTCTTGGAGGTAGCGCGGGAATACAAACGGAGGGGGCTGCCTCTGTCCGTCATCGTCATCGACTTCTTCCATTGGACCAATCAAGGGGATTGGCAATTCGATCCCGAATATTGGCCGGACCCTGCCGCCATGGTCAAGGAGCTGAAGGCAATGGGGATTGAGCTTATGGTATCGGTATGGCCAACGGTACAAACGGAGAGCATGAATTATTCGGAGATGCTGGAGAAGGGGTTCTTGGTGAAGTGTGACCGGGGAGTGCGCACGCAGTTTCAATTCCTCGGGCAAAATGCCATCTTCGATGCCACCCATCCCGAAGCCAGAAAGTATCTGTGGGACTTGATCAAGAAGAATTATTACGATTATGGGATCCGGACCTTCTGGTTGGACGAGGCGGAACCCGAATATTCCGTTTACGACCATGACATCTACCGGTATCATGCAGGCTCCGCCCAACAAGTTGGGAACCTGTACCCCAGCAAGTTTAGCCAAACCTTCTATGACGGCATGGAGGAAGCGGGTCAAAAGAACATCATTAATCTGGTCCGGTGCGTATGGGCCGGCAGCCAGCGGTACGGTGCGTTGGCCTGGTCCGGGGATATCCATTCCAGCTTCGAGGTGCTTCAAATTCAAGTTCGTGCAGGCCTGAACATGGCGATTGCGGGAATTCCATGGTGGACAACGGATATCGGTGGCTTTCATGGGGGAGATCCAACGGACGCTTCGTTCCGCGAATGCTTCATCCGATGGTTCCAATACGGTGCCTTTTGTCCGGTATTCAGGCTCCATGGAGACCGGTTACCCGCTAAGAAGCCGTTAGGCACTGCAGGCGGCGGCTTGTGCGGCAGCGGCGCGGATAATGAGGTGTGGAGCTACGGGGATGAGGCGTACGAGATCGCGAGTGATTTTCTTCAACTACGAGAACGTCTTCAGCCCTATATAGCCACCATCATGCAGGAGGCGCACGAGAAAGGCACTCCCCCGATGCGGCCGGTCTTTTATGATTATCCGAAGGATTCCGCTTGCTGGGAAGTGGAGGACCAGTTCCTGTTCGGACCGGATATTCTGGTCGCACCGGTGCTGTTCGAAGGAGCCCGAAGCAGGGACGTATACTTGCCCGATGGGGAGGTGTGGAGAGATCCCTATACGGAGGAGGTCTATGAAGGTGGCCAATGGATCCAAGTTCACGCCCCGCTGAACCGCATTCCTCTCCTGCTCCGCAACCATGCGAAGCTTCCGATCAAGTGAGGGAGGCGTTCGAAGAAGGGTGCCGTGCGTATTCCTTGGGGGTCATCCGTTTGAACCTTTTGAACATTCTTCCGAAATACGTAGGATTGGAATATCCGACCAGGTGCCCAATCTCTTGGATCGAATGGTGTTGGGCGCGAAGAAGCTGCTCCGCCCGGTGAATCCGCAGCATATGGATATATTCGATTAGCGTTTTGCCGGTTGCTTTCTTGAAGACGGCGCAGAAATGCTGGGGGCTGACACAGCATAGGAGCGCGGCTTGATTCACAGACAGCGGTTCATGGAAGTGATCGGCCAAATGGACAAGCAAGGGTTGGATGATGTGTTCTCCCCGATGCTTCCGTGGAACGGATTGGCTTGAATCGGCGTGCCGGAACGCCATTCCTAACAGGCCGAGCAAGGATGATTTGACCAGCAGCTCGTACCCCGGGCCTCTCTCCTGGTAGCTGGCGCAGAGCTCCTCCAGCAGGTGATGGATCTTGCGGGTCACAGGGTCTCCGGTGGAATAGAAGGAAGGGATCAGAGGCTCTTGGCCCTGCAGTAAAGGAAGGATGTACTTGCTTTCCGTACTGTCCATGGCGTAGTTGTGCAATAGCGCTTCATTAAACACCACGGCATACAATTCGCTCGTCTCGCCCAAGGGAAAGGCGGAATGAAGCTGCTGGGTGTTGACGAATGCCGCTTCTCCGGCATGGAGGTCTTGAAAGGCGGAATCGACTTGGACCCTGAAGCCCCCCTGCGTCACGGCGATCCATTCCAAGTGATCATGCCAATGCGGGGGGATGATCCGGGAGTGGGAGCCGGCGAGATGGAAAACATGAATAGGAAACGTCCAATCAGGGATCTCGGTATGCTCCTTGCCGTCACGCCTTGCCGTTCGATAAGCTTCCACGATCATGCCCCTCCCAACCTCACACTCGATAGAAAAAGTATAGTACAGTTTACAGCGTGAGGCTAATCTTCTCCATGCTGTTGGAACTACATGTGAACGCCGTTGTTGCCCATTGTGCAAAGTTGCACAATGGGCAACTGCATGTTACACTGGGAAAAGCGAAATAACTCCTGTATAAAGAGGTGAACCTATAGGGAATATGTCCAATCTGAACTTGCGTGATATGAAGAAAGCGGCGACTGCACAGGCTCTGGCCCAGGCTGCATTCGAATTGACCTTAGAGCGGGGATTCGACGGGTTTATCGTTGAGGATGTCGTGCAGCGGGCCGGCTATTCGAGGAGGACGTTCGCCAATCACTACTCCTGTAAGGAAGAAGCGGTGGCCATGGCCGCCATTCCCCCTGATCTGGAGGACATTCTTTCGTTTCTGGATGAGTTTCCGGAGGATGAATTGCCGTTGGACTTCCTGCACCGTCTCATCCGGCTGCCCTCCATCATCCATATCCTGGTGAGAATGCGCCAGCTCATGCAGTTGGCCAAGGAGCATCCCACCTTGGAGCCCTATATTCTGATCGGGTTCAGGCGGATGCAGTCGGATTTTCAGTCAGTCTTGAACAGCTTATTCCAGGAGCGGTACCCTCCGGTCTATACCCACTTGCTGGCCGGAGCGGTTATTGAGGCCTTCCTGCCTATCCTGGACGGTGGGGTTCATGTACAGCTTCCAGGGCAGCCCCCATCCGACGGTTCACCGTCCGTCACGTATGACGAGTATTTGGGCAGCATCTTTCATTATTTGCGCAACGGGTTTTAAATCCATAGAGACAAAAGGAGAGTAAGCCAACGACATGTCAAAATTTCTATATGCATTGGGCAAGAAAGCCTATGACAAACCGTGGACCTTCATCCTCATCTGGGTTGTCGTTCTGGGAATCGTCGGAACCGTATTAGGAATCAACGGCGTCCATATCAGCTCCGAGATGAAAATTGAAGGAACCAACGCTCAGCAGGTCCTGGATAAGCTGAAGGTAGAGCTGCCCCAGGCTTCGGGTGGTAGGGGCAGCGCCGTATTCACGGTGCCCAAGGGAGAACGTCTCGATACGCCGGAGCGGCTGAATGCCATCACGAAGGCGGTTAACGAGGTATATAATCTCGAATACGTGATCAATACCGCCAAGTTGATGGAAGAAGCGGCGAAAGCGGCAGCCGCCTCCGCCGGAGGCGCTCCAAACGGCGCAGCGGCCCAAGGTGCTGCAGCCCAAGGTGCCGCAGGCCAAGGTGCCCAAGCCCAAGCGGCTCAGCAGCAGCTTCCCTACGGACCGCTGATGATTAACGGGGTACCCGTTCCGGGAGTAATCATCTCGGCTGACGCCAGTGTGGCCTTGTTCCAGTTCCAATTTACCGTACAGGAATCGTCCGTGCCCGCGAAGATTAAGGAAGCGGCTGTCGAAGCCGTGACGAAGGCTCAGGAAGGTACGGGAATGAAGGCACTCCCGAGTGAGTCCTTGAATAAGCTGTCCACCACTAACCCTGCCGAGGTCATCGGTCTTGTCGTCGCGGCCGTTGTGCTCTTGACCACGCTAGGCTCCATCGTCGCGGCAGGTCTGCCTCTGATGGTCTCTTTGATTGGTGTAGGAGTCGGCGTGGGCGGAGCCTTCGCCATCTCGAAGTTCTTCCATCTCACCAGCGTAACGCCAGTTCTGGCGCTGATGATCGGGTTGGCCGTCGGCATCGACTATTCTCTCTTTATTGTTAACCGCCAGCGCCGGTTGATACTCGATCAAGGCTTGAGCTCGCGGGAGGCCGCCAGCCGTGCGGTTGGCACATCCGGCAGCGCCGTCTTGTTCGCGGGCCTTACCGTCATCATTGCGTTGTGCGGCATGCTGGTCATGGGCATCAAATTCTTGTCCGCGATGGCCCTTGTGGCCGCGGCAACGGTGCTCATCTGTGTTCTCCTGTCGCTTACGCTGCTGCCGGCCCTGCTCGGCTTGGTGCGTGAACGGATCTGTACCGCCAAGGAGCGGGCTCATGCAGCCGAGAATACCCGGCACAACGTGGCAAGCAAGTGGGCCAAAAGCGTGATCCGGTACCGTTGGCTCTTGATCGTAGCCATCATAGCCATATTGGGAGGAGCGGCCATTCCGTTTACCCAGATGGATCTGGGCTTCCCCTCCGGAGCTACCGCGAACCTGGACTCCACCTCCAGACAGAGCTACGACGCCACTTCAACAGCCTTCGGAGAAGGCTTCAACGGTCCTCTCGTCGTGGTGGCGGAGCTTGCGGACCCTTCCGGCAAAGTGACTCCGGCACTTATTGGCGGAATCGTCCAAGAGCTTCAGAAGAATAAGGACGTCTCCTTGGTAACCCCAATGGGGGTTAACCAATCCGGGAACATGGCCATAATGAGCATCATTCCGAAGTCGGGACCGGGAGAAGAGGACACCAAGAGCCTGGTCAAGGAGCTTCGTTCCCCTGATTCCGACATCGCACAGAAGTATAAGGTCGTTCTGGGCGTTACGGGGATGACCGCCATGAACATCGACATGTCCGCCAAGCTGTCGGAGGTATTCCCGATCTACGTGGGGATTATCGTCATTCTGTCCTGCATCATCCTGCTCCTGGTATTCCGGTCGATCCTTGTTCCGGTGAAAGCGACGGCCGGGTTCGTCCTGAGCATTCTTGCAACCTTCGGGATCACGACGGCTGTGTTCCAGTGGGGATGGCTTCATTCCTTGTTCGGCTTCGATACGGGAGGTCCGCTGCTAAGCTTCATGCCGATTATGGTGACGGGCATTCTGTACGGATTGGCCATGGACTACCAGGTGTTCCTGGTCAGCTCCATGCGCGAGTCCTACATCCATGGTTATCACGGGAGGGAAGCCGTCGTTCACGGCTATGAGCAAGCCAGCCGCGTCGTTGTCGCCGCCGCGGTAATCATGGTATTCGTCTTCGGCGGATTCATTCTGGCCCATGATATCATGATCAAGCAGATCGGCTTTGCGCTGACCATCGGCATCCTGATCGATGCCTTCATCATCCGCATGACGCTGGTACCGGCATTGATGGCCCTCTTCGGGGACAAAGCCTGGTGGATTCCTCGCTGGCTGGACCGTCTCCTGCCGAATCTGGACGTGGAAGGCGACAAGCTGATGGCCGAACTGAAGGCTCAAGACGCTCGCGGAGAGCAACGGTAAATCTTTAAGTTTTGCGAGGCGCACGTTGTTGGCGCCCTGAACAGGAAATAGCCCCGAAAGGGGCTATTTTCGTTAGCGGAGGTTGCAAGCGTCATCAAATTGCCCACTTTGGATCATTATAAATATTAGGAAATATATGCATAATATACCATAAGACTGAGTGGCTGTTAGGCCATCTCTCCCGATTGATGGAGAAGCAGTCGGATGTGAGAGGAAGGGGACTTTCCCTTCCTCTTTTTTCTATACTTTTTATACTAGGAACCATATTTTTTTGACTTCAATCGACAGGCCTTGTTGATATAATTATACGCGAGTTACGGGGATCCATGCGGCTTGGCGGAAGACCAAAGAATCGTTTTTTTTCAAAATAAATCGTGCATCACCCTCATATCAATCTCATTCGGCTGTTGATACTATAAGAACAAGCAAGACAATAAGTTCTAAATATAGGAGGGGTAACAATGTTTCAATGGAAGCGTTCTCTGGCAATTTTAGCTACAACCACTGCATTGGCCGGATCGCTGGCTGGCTGCGGCGGTGGCGACAGCAAAGAAACGGCGAGCAGTGCAGCGCCTTCTGCCGCACCGTCGGCAACGGCCAAAGCATCCAGCGAACCGGTGAAGCTGCGTATTATGTGGTGGGGAGCTCAGAACCGTCATGAAGCAACCTTGAAGGCTCTTGAGCTGTATACCAAGAACAACCCGAATGTAACCTTCGAGCCCGAATACTCCGGTATGGACGGCTATTTGGACAAGCTGTCCACCCAGGCGGCAGCACAGAACGCACCGGATATCGTCCAGCTTGATCCGGGTTGGACTCCGGATTGGGCCGCTCGCAAGCAGCTTGCGGAATTGAGCTCCGTCGATGTCAGCAAGTTCGATCCGAAGCTCTTGGCTGGCGGTAAATCCGGCGGCAAGCAATACGGCATTCCGTTGGGATCCGTTGGCTTTGGGATGATCTACGACAAAGCCGCCATGGATAAGCTGGGCATCAAGAACCCTGCCAACGGCTGGAACTGGGATGATTTCTTCGCCTTGGCCAAGGAATCGAAGTCCAAGCTTCCCGCAGGAACCTATTTCACCAAGGATTATGCCGCTAACTACTTCGTCTATTCCGCTTATCAATATGCCAAAGGGAAGGGTACGGTCATCTCCGATGACGGCAAGTTCCATGTGGACCAAGCGACCTTCCTGGAGTGGACCAAGAAGTTCGAAGAGCTGCGTAAGGACGGCCTTGTTCCTCCGGCGGATGTGAATGCATCTGACAAAGAAAATGATCCCAAGCTGGACCTGATGGTTTCCGGCAAGGTGCTGGTGCGGTATTGCTTCTCCAACGGCTATGGCACCTATGACAGTCTGAAGAAAGGCGCCTACGCCCTTGTCACCATGCCTCGCGCCAATGAAGCGGGCGGCTGGCTGAAGCCTTCGATGTACCTCGCGGTTTCTGCCAACTCCAAGAAACAAGAGGAAGCCAAGAAATTCGTCAACTGGTTCGTTAACGACCCTGAAGCGGCGAAGATCTTGACAACGGTTCGCGGTTTGCCGGCTAACAAGGACATCGCGACTCTTCTGCAGTCCAACTTGGGCGATGCAGACAAGGTCGGTCTGGAACTGCTTCGTGCAGTGGAGAAGGACGGACAGACTTGGACCGCAGGTCCGGGGGGCTGGACCAACTTTATTGACAAGGATTGGACCTTGGTTGGCGATCAGCTTGTCTTTGGCAAGATCAATCCGGAGCAAGCCTTTGATCAATTGAAATCAGCAGCTAAGTCTTACGAGAAGTAATCCATGCCAGATGCCCCGGAGCAAGCATGTGCTCCGGGGCGTCTTTATTCCGAGATTGGAGGCTACTGTCGTGCTCATACTTACCGCAAGAAGCCGATCGGGAGAGAACACGGATTATACTGGGCTTCGGGACCACGGATTAAACTCTTCCATCGAACGGTGTGGGGGAACAGGCAGTCCCACAGATCCCATCCGGGTACAGATCGTAATTTGCAATGAAGGAAGCGGCCCTTGGGCCGGAGTCATTCATGCGGAGCTGCCGTTTGCCAAGAGCAGCCCACGGTTTTTCCTTCCCGCCTTCATGTATGGCCGTAACCGTGGTGAAGCTCCCTTGAACGTTCCCAAGGAATTCCCGAGATTACGGGAAGGGAATGCTCCCCGTCCGTCTTCGCCCTGGTGGATGGTGAGAAGCGACAGGCTGTCCCACCCGGTCGCATTGGTCTATGACAACGGCAGAATCTACGGATTATGCGCAAGTCCATATTTTATCCGCAGAGACGGACTTAAGCAGCAATGGAAGCCTGGCCTGGAGGACAGCGAGTTCTATCAATACGGGGGCTATACCTGCTCGCTGGCCAAAGGCACGGTTGGCTATACGCTGGGTTATGAGAATGCGCCGTGGCTGTTCATCAAAGCAACTCTCGTGAAGGACCGGGCCCCCATGGAAGAGAACTGCTTCGAGCTGGAGGCGGGGGAATCCGTCGCATTCAGTGTGGAAATCTACGACTATGCGGCCGAATCGGAGTTAGGCGTCAATGAGGCCATCCAACAGGTATATGATACGTATCATCAAAGCCCTAGAGCAGCAGGTGACGGCAGAACGGCAGTTTCGGATCTCTCCAAGGCCATCTCCAAGTATGCCTGGCTTCCGGAGGAGCGGAGCTATTCCGGATTTGTCATCGAAGACCCTGTGAACGGCGGCTTCCGGTATAATAAGATCTTCTCGCTGACTTGGACCAACGGATTATCGGTCGCAGTCCCCGTTCTGATGGCTGCGCATCGGCTGGAGGATGAGTGCATGCGCGAGCAGGCTCTGACCTTCATCACCAACGTAGTCGAGCATTCTCTGAATCCGGCTGCGGGACTTCCCTATGAAACCTATGATAACGGCCGATGGTCCAACCACGGCTGGTGGTTCGACGGCATGCATACGCCGGGGCATACGTCTTATCTGGCCGGGCAGGCCATGTACTATATCCTGAAAGCTTATGAGTACGAGATGAAGTTAAAGGCATGCATCCATGAGGATTGGCTTGCATTCGCAACAAGAGTGCTGGAGAAGCTGGAGGGAACCAAAAATTCGGACCACGAATACCCCTACATTCTATCGGAGAAAACAGGGGCCGGAATCGAGTATGATGCCTTCAGCGGAGCATGGTGTATGGCGGCCATGGCCTATCGAAGCTGGCTGACCGGTGACCGAACCTACCTGGACGGCCTTAGCAGAAGCGAGAACCATTATTATGAGACGTACGTCAGACGGATGGAATGCTACGGCGCTCCTCTTGATGCGGACAAGGCCGTAGACTCCGAAGGGATCCTGGCCTACATCAAAGCCGTGCGCTACCTGCATGCTCTGACTGGCGATAAGCGGTATCTGGATCATATGAAGGATGCCATCGGTTATGAATTCAGCTTTAAATTCTGCTATAATTCGCCGATTAAGATCCCCCCTCTCAGCAAGCTGGGCTGGTCAAGCTGCGGCGGCAGCGTCACCTCCGTCGCCAATCCCCATATCCACCCCATGTCCAGCAATATCGTGGATGAACTCTTGTACTATGTGGAGCATACGGACGACTCCTATGTCCGCGACCGGATGACGGATACCGTCCGGTGGGGATGCCAAACGTACAACCGTTACGACGGCGAATTCGATTACGGGAGGATCGGATGGATGTCCGAACGGTTCTGCCATTCTGAAGGGCTGCTGACCGAGACCTACAAGGACGGTTCGCCCGCCAGTACCTGGTTTGCCCTGATGCCATGGGCCAGCAGCTGCATTATTGAGAGTCTGGCCGGTGATTACTGGGACTTGGAACCATGAAGATCAGCGTTCAGGATGTAATGAACCGGCTGATGGAGCCTGCCGGCTGTCTCAATCCTACGGTCGATCAGCTGTTGTGCGGCGCACCGGACACGGCGGTCACCGGGATCGTCACCACCTTCATGGCAACCGAGGCTGTGATCCGCCAAGCCCTTGCGCTTGGAGCCAATCTTATCGTATCCCATGAAGGCATATACTACAGCCATTCGGAGAACGGTGACAGACTTGCTCACGACCCGGTCTATCAGGGCAAGAAGCGGTTGATCGAAGCGTCGGGGATCGCCATATTCCGGTTCCATGATCATATCCACCGTTATAGACCGGACGGCATCATGACCGGGTTGGTGAATGAACTGGAGTGGATCTCACGACTGGAGAAGCATGAGCCGGCCTATTCGGTGATCACGGTTCCCGTCATGACCGTTCGCGAGCTGGCGGAATACGTGAAGTCCAAGCTCGGAGTTCCTTATGTCCGGGTAGTGGGAAATCTACAGATGCCCTGCAAGAGGGTCGGGCTATTGGCCGGATACCGTGGAGGAGGCCCCTTGAATATCCCATTATTCGAGAAGGAAAGCTTGGATGTAATCCTTGCGGGTGAAGGACCGGAATGGGAGACGCCGGAGTATGTACGGGATGCGGTCAGCCAAGGCCGCAGATTAGCATGGATTCAGATGGGTCATGCTGCAAGCGAGGAACCGGGGATGAAGTTTACGGCAGAGCTTCTGAGAGGCTGGTTTCCGGATCTTCCGGTCTCCTTTGTAACCGGCAAGCATGATTTTCAATGGGTTTGACGAACGAGGACAGTAGGAGGCAAGAGAAAAATGGGACAACAAATGACTTATCGCACCGGAGACGGTTATCAAGCATGGCTGGGATACCGGCGGCTGGCCCCGGGTGAACGCTATCATCAATATACCGCATACAATCGGATTCAAGCAGCGGAGGATCACGTCGTGATCCGAACGGCCGTATCTGAATTGTCCCGGGGGCTGGAAGGTATACTGGGCGTCAGCCCCGAAGTGACCGCACAAGGAGGGCAAGGGATTGTACTGGCAACCTTCCGCCAATATCCTGATGCAGACCGATTGTTTGGAGCCGATACTATCGTCCGGTTAGGCCCGGAAGGCTACGCGATCCGGACGGATAAGGAAAACTCGCGGATTGCCGTCGGGGGTGCCTCGGAAAGCGGGGTACTGTACGGCACTTTCCACCTTCTTCGGATTCTGAGCATGGGATTGTCCGTCGAGGATCTGGATCTTACCGAGAATCCTGTCAACCAGCTGCGGATGATCAATCAATGGGACAACATGGATGGCAGCGTGGAACGGGGCTATGCCGGACAATCGATATTCTTCAAGAACAACCGGATTACGGAAGAGACGGATCGGATTAGAGACTATGCCAGAATGCTCGCATCTTCGGGTGTGAATGCGATTGCCATTAACAATGTGAATGTTCACAAGGTGGAGAGCAGGCTGATTACGGAATTTTTGCCCGATGTAGCCAAGCTCGCGGCTATATTCCGCGCCTATGCGATCAAGTTGTTCCTGAGTGTCAACTATGCAAGCCCCATCGAAATCGGCGGCTTGTCCACTGCAGATCCCCTCGATCCGGAAGTCCGCCAGTGGTGGATAAAAACAACGGCAGGCGTCTATTCGGCCATACCGGATTTTGGCGGGTACCTGGTGAAGGCGGATTCGGAGAACCGTCCGGGTCCCTTTACCTACGGCCGTGATCATGCCGACGGCTCCAACATGCTTGCTGAAGCGCTGGAGCCCTTCAACGGGATTGTCATCTGGCGTTGTTTTGTCTACAACTGCAAGCAGGACTGGCGCGACCGCAAGACGGACCGGGCACGGGCCGCTTACGATCACTTCAAGCCGCTGGACGGCCGCTTTAAGGACAATGTCATCCTGCAGATCAAGAACGGTCCCATGGATTTTCAAGTACGGGAGCCGGTTTCTCCGCTGCTGGGAGCCATGCCGTCCACCAACCAGGTGCTTGAATTTCAGATCGCGCAGGAATACACGGGCCAGCAGCGGCATGTGTTCTATCTGATTCCGCAGTGGAAGGAAATCTTGGAATTCGAAACCTATACCAAGGGTCTGGGCTCCACCATCAAGCGTATCGCCTGCGGTGACCTTCATGGCAGCAAGTTGTCCGGTATAGCGGCCGTCTCCAATATCGGGGATGACTCCAATTGGACTGGCCATCTGTTGGCGCAAGCCAATCTGTATGGGTATGGCAGACTGATCTGGAATCCGGATCTGTCGTCCGAGGAGATTGCCGATGAATGGATCCGGTTGACCTTCGGGGATCAGGAGAACGTCAGGACGATTATCAAGATGATCCTACTGAGCTCACCCGCCATTTATGAATCCTATACGGCTCCCCTTGGCGTCGGCTTCATGGTCACGCCCCATACCCACTATGGTCCGGATGTGGACGGATATGAGTACTCCAAGTGGGGCACGTATCACTATGCCGATCGGAATGGGGTGGGGGTCGACCGCACGCAGTCTAGTGGAACCGGTTATACCGCCCAATACAACGGAGCTAATCGCGAACGGTACGAATCCTTGCAGGATTGTCCGGACGAGCTGCTGCTGTTCTTCCACCATGTGCCCTACACGCACGTTCTTCATTCCGGCAAGACCGTGATCCAGCATATTTACGATACCCATTTTGACGGGGCGGAGAAGGCGGAACAGCTGCTGGTCACCTGGGAGAGTCTGGCGGGATCCATGGATGAAGGACTCTACACGCAAGTAGCGGAGCGACTTGCCGAGCAGGCGGAGCATGCCAAGGAATGGCGTGACCGGATCAACACCTATTTCTATCGAAAAAGCGGAATTGCCGACCAATTGAACCGGCTTATATACGCGTAATTTCAACCAGACGGGGAAGCGGCAGGATGCGTTTCCCCGTCTTTATTTTCGTGATATTTTGAAGTAATTCGATGATTTGCCTACTTTAGACGAGGTAACGCCACTTATATAATGGAGCTATAGAGATGGTTAAGAGAAAAAGGAAAGTGCAGAGGTGATCATACTTGAACCCTTCCACAGCCGTTGTTCATGCCGCTGAAGGAAAGAAGAAACGGAAGTTTCTCCGTCGCTGGGATGCTCCGATCGCAGGTTACTTGTTCATTGCTCCATGGTTAATCGGATTCTTGGGACTCACCGCGTACCCGATGCTCCTGTCGCTGTATTATTCGTTTACCAATTATACGCTGCTGGAACCGATCGATTGGGTGGGAACCCGCAATTACAGCCGTATCTTTACGGATGACCCCAGATTTGTCACCTCCGTAAGGGTCACATTCGAATATGTCCTGGCCTCTGTCCCGCTTAAGCTGGCGGCAGCGCTCCTGGTGGCCGTTATCCTGAACAAGGCGGTCAAAGGGATATCGTTCTATCGTACCGCCATTTATTTCCCGTCGCTGATCGGAGGAAGCATAGCCGTATCGATCCTGTGGCGCAATATCTTCGGTGTGGACGGCATTTTCAATCAGATCCTGTCGACCTTCGGTATCGCAGGGAAGGGCTGGATCACAAGCCCGAACACCGCGTTGGGAACGCTGATTCTGCTGACGGTCTGGCAGTTCGGCTCGGCCATGGTCATTTTTCTAGCCGGTCTGAAGCAGATTCCCAATGATCTGTATGAAGCCTCGTCCGTAGACGGCGCGAGCAAGCTGGTTCAATTCTTTAAGATTACGCTGCCGATGCTGTCGCCGATCATCTACTTTAACCTCATTATGGGGGTTATCAACTCCTTCCAGATGTTTACCTCCGCATTCGTCATTACGAACGGCGGTCCGATGAATGCCACATACGTGTACGCCCTGTATCTGTACGAACGGGCCTTTAGCCGGTATCAATTGGGCTATGCCTCTGCATTGGCCTGGATCATGCTGGTCATGATCGTGATCGTCGCAGCGGTCATCGCAGCCACTTCGAAATATTGGGTCTTCTACGAAACGGACACAGGAGGTAGGAAAAGGAAATGACCCTGAAATGGAGTTCTATCGTTCGGCATACCCTTATGATCGCGTTCAGTCTTCTTATGGTCTATCCCTTGATCTGGTGGGTCGGCGCCTCGCTTAAATCCAATGAAGAGCTTGCGTCTCCGGGTTTATTTCCTTCCGTTCCGAAGTGGAGCAACTTCACCAACGGTTGGCATGCGGTTCCCGGACATACCTTCACGGACTTCTACCTGAACACATTCGGTCTGGAAGCAATGGTTCTGATCGTAACCTTGATATCCAGTACTCTGGTTGCATTCGGATTCGCGCGTCTGGACTTCCCGTTGAAAAATTTCTGGTTCTCCATTCTGATGATGACCCTGATGATGCCCGGTCAAGTTCTGATTATTCCCCAGTATGCCATGTTCCACCAATTGGGCTGGGTCAACACGTATCTTCCGTTCGTCATTCCTCACCTGGTGGCCAGCGGAGCAGGCGGTACCTTCTTCGTCTTCCTGCTGATTCAATTTATCCGTGGAATTCCGAAGGATCTTGATGAGTCGGCCAAAATAGACGGATGCTCCTGGTTCGGTATTTTCTGGCGGGTGGTTCTACCGCTGACGAAGCCGGCCATCGTAACAATCATGATCTTCTGCTTCCTGTGGAACTGGGATGACTTCCTGGGCCACCTGCTGTATCTGAACTCCGTAGATAAGTATACGGTCGGTCTGGCGCTCCGGATGATCAACGATGCCCAATCCGCCCAAGAATGGGGACAGCTGTTGGCCATGGCCTTGGTCTCCATCCTTCCTGCAACTCTGGTATTTATGTTCCTGCAGCGTTATTTTGTCGAGGGCATTGCAACGACAGGCATTAAGGGTTAAGATGATCGTAAATATGGCAACTGCAAACGGTAAAGCGACGAACCTCGTTCGCAGCTTTACCGTTTCTTTCACCTTAATCGAACGCTAGGGGGAAGCCCCGGATGATGAACCCATTCAAGAAGGTCCGAATTGACAGCTTATTTTTCCGCAGCTTCTTCATTCTCATTGTGGTCGTTCTCGCCTGTATCGTCTGGGCAAGCTACAACATTTCCTCCAACGCTTTAGTGAAGACGACCTCCCATTATCAGCAGCAGCTGCTGGATGAGTTGAATAACGAGATCTCTACCCGGCTGGTGACCATCGAACAGCTCTCCCTCTCCAGCTCCCGTGACAACGAATTGGTCTCCTTGCTTCGGAATAACCAGATGAACCAGGACGTATTCGATCGGTATCGAAGAATCGTGAATGTTCAGAAGGCGCTTTCCAATCTGGCGTTTTCGATTCCGATCATCCAGGGCATTGACGTTTATATGGATCGCCCTCTCAAGAATGAGGAAAATAGCTATATTCAGTTCCTGGACATGAAGGATCTGGAAAAGGAGGGCTGGAGCGGATACTTGGACAAGACCGATTATGCCTGGACGGCGGAGCATGAAATCTCCAGCTTCCAAGGAAATGTCCCGGTTCTGAGCTTCGGCCGTAAGATCATCTTCAACGATTCCGTATTGGTTGGCGTCATCGTCATTCATGTTAAAGCCAAGGATATCCGGACGCTGTTAGCGGGCCATTCGGCTGGGACCAACCGGATGATGACGGACAGCAACGGGCGGGAATTCCTGAAGGTCGGAGAATCGCTGAAGCAGAAGGATCTGAGCCAATGGGTCAATACGCGGACGGAGCAATCGGGCTATGTTCATATCCGGGGACATTCCAGTATGGACAATTCCCTCCTGGTCTTCTCGAAACGAGCCGATTCCAATTGGACCATAGTCGAAATTACATCCTGGAATAAGATTACGGCCAGCAGCTTCCGCTTGGCGGAAGTCATCGGGATCATCGGCGTCGCGGCTGTTCTTCTGGTTCTTCTCCTCACCCTGTACTTAAGCAAACAATTCACCAAACCCATCAAGAAGCTGGTTACGGCCATGAGCTCCTATTCCATCGGCGGGAAGAATGTGGAGCTGCCTACCGATTACGAGAACGAATTCGGTTATCTGTTCGCCGGGTACCGCAAGCAGAATGAGCGGATCGAGGAGCTGTATCTCTCTCTCCAGCGCCGGTACGAGCAGCTTCGCAAGGCAGAGATCGAAGCGCTTCAAGCCAATATCAACCCCCACTTCCTCTACAATATGCTGGACCAGCTTAATTGGATGGCCATTGAAGCCGGACAGGATGAGCTTAGCCGGATTCTGGAGCTGATGGGGCAGATGTTCCGGATCGGACTGTCCAATGGAGACAGCTTCATTACGGTGGAGAAGGAATTGGAGCATATCCGATGCTATCTCGAAATCCAGCAGCTCCGCTGGGGCGGCGGCTTGGAATACACGATAGACGCACCCGATGACGGGAGGGAGCTCTATGTTCCCAAGCTCACCTTGCAGCCGTTCGTAGAGAATTCGATTGTGCACGGGTTCAATGCCAGGATGACCGGACAAGTGGATATCCAGCTGAAGCACCATGAGAATACGCTTCAGATTACCATCCTCGATGACGGCATCGGCCTCCAGCAAGTGGCGGATAATAAGAAGAAGCGTCATACCGGCGGTTACGGGATCCGGAACGTAAGAGAACGTATTGCCGGATATTTCGGAGAGCGCTATGAAGTCAAGCTGTCGGAGCGGGAAGAAGGGGGAACCCGGGTGGATATCAGCCTGCCTGCGCTAACCGAACCGCCGGTTAACGAGCCTTGACGGATGAAGGATGTCGGCATGGGATACAACAGAGGAGGTATGGATGGTGTGGAAGATCGCCATTATTGACGATGAGCGCCAAGTGCTTCAAGGAATGAAGCGAGCCATTCCATGGGAGGATCTGGAGGCGGAATGGGTGGGGGAGGCCATGAACGGCGCAGACGGGTTGAACATGATCCGCGCCACCCAACCGGACATTGTGATCACCGATATTTATATGCCGCTTCTTAACGGCTTGGATATGATTGAACAGCTGCGCAAGGAAGGGTACAACGGTAAGATCATCATTCTAAGCGGATACTCCGACTTTGAGCACGCCAGGCAGGCCTTGAGGTATAACGTCAGCGATTATGTATCCAAGCCGATCAGCGTGCCGACACTGAAGGTCATCCTGAACAAGGTCATACAGGAGCTGGCGGCAGAGGAAGAGAAGCGGATCAAGGAAGGAGAGCTGAGCCACAAGCTGATGCTCTACGAGCCGTTCATCGAGAAGGAATGGGTACGGTCCGCTGCGATCGGCACCTTGGACAGCTCTTACCGGAACCGGGAGCATCTGCCGCAGCCGTACCGCTACTGGTCTGATTCCAGCCATGCGGTCATGGGGATCGAGCTGATCCGCGACGAACGGGCGCGCACTTATTCCGTATCGGACTGGAACCTGTTCCGCTTCGCAGTCAGCAATATTGTCTGCGAGTTGGCAAGGAGGGTATTTCCCTTCGTGGAGTATGCCGAGCTCCATAGCACCCGTGCGGTCCTGATCATCCATCCGGAGCTGGAGCCCGGCAATCGGGCGCATGAAGCGATGGAGGAACTGGGGATCCGCATCATGGAGAATATCAAGAGCTATCTGAAGCTGGTGAGCCGCATCGGCATCGGAGGGACCAAGACCTCCTGGACACAGATTCCGGATTCGACCGAGGAAGCATTCCGTGCCATCGATATGAGGCACAAGTGCGTTTCTCCACCCCAAGAATTGTATGTTTACCAAGGGGAAGTGAAAAGCGAACGGAAGCAGGCAGCCCTCTTCCAGGTGAAGTTCACCTATGAGCTGGCCAGTGCCATGAAGGCGGCGCAGGAAGCGGAAGCGAAGCAGCTGGTAACCGATTATATGGGGACCTTGGGAGACTGGGAAGGCATAACGCCCGATTATGTCCAGATGCTGGGAAGCGAGCTGTGGGGGATTATCTCGTATTGTCTCTACGAAGCGGGCTATGTCCTGGAGGAGCTGTTCACCAATGACCAGATCGCCAAGGAGATCAAGAGCTTGCTTCATCCGGACGAGCTGCAAAGATGGCTGTTCGAGAAAATCACCGTCATATGCGGGAGCAGACAATGGAAGGGAAGCAGCAAGCACCGTCAAGTGGTGGATTTCATGACCCATTACATTCACGAGCATTATGCGGAGGACGTTACGCTGGCGGAGCTGTCGGATAAGGTGTTTATATCCCGTAATCACTTGTCCATCATCTTCAAGAATATTACCGGGGAGACCTTCAATACCTACTTGACCCGCGTCAGGATTGAAAAGGCCCGAGAACTGCTGATGGAGCGCCATATGCTGGTCTATGAGGTGGCGGAGCGGGTCGGGTATAAGAATGTTCCGTATTTCAGCACCCTCTTCAAGAAAATGACCGGCATGAACCCGACGGATCTGATCAAATAGAGGATTGCTCAAGGAATAATCAATCACAACAATGTATGTTAAAATAACACTTTATTGGGATTAACACCCATAAAGTGTTATTTTTTGCGTTAGAAATGAAATTTCATGAAAAAGTGAAAGAGGATTTTACGGAATTTTGTTTGCGCTTTCAATTTCCGGGATATTTTAAAATAATTCGTGGATTAGTATTCTACTCAATTTTTTAGGCAATGCTACAATATTTTTCAGAGAGGAGTAAGATCCATAATCCACCAACTCGAAGTTTAAAAGGAGGAACACGCAGAATGAGGAAACATTCTTGGCGAAAGACTCTTTCGGTAACGATGGCCGGCGCGATGACGCTTTCCATCCTTGCCCCGATTTCGTTTTCCGCCCCGGTTCATGCCGCTGAGGGACAAGCTTCTCCTGTACAGGCTGCTCCGGTAACGGCCACTTGGAACACCACCTACCAGACGATGGACGGGGTCGGTGCTGCCTACGCCTATACGGATTCGGTCCAAATGCTTCAGCTTGCCACTGCCGGTCATCAGGACACCGTACGCCGTCTCTTGGATCTGACCTTTGGGGAGAAAAACGGAACCGGACATGACATCGTACGGGTAATCGTAGGTGATAACGGGGGGCTCACCACCAAGAACGCAACAGCCTCCAGTCCCGGCTTCAACCCGGTAACCGGGCTGCTGGCGGATGCAAGCAACCCAGGCTATGACGTCGCGGGTAACCCGATCCCGATGAGGGGAACGGCCGGCCAATATGGCTATAAGATGGAGGATGAAAATCGCTACTATGATGGGAACACCGATAGCATCTGGCCGAACGAACCGGATCATGCCCCCGGTACTCTGGTTCCGGTAGAGGGCTTCATCTGGGATTATCCTTCCTGGAACCAACCGATTGCCAACGATGACGGAGGGCCAACCAATCAGCTCAGCGCACCGGGTGAGAATCCGGTTGTGATTAAAAACAGCCCGCGTACCCGCAAGGAGCTGTTCGATGTGGATCAGGTATGGACCATGCGCCAGGCCATGCAGTACGGCGTGAAGCAATTTTACGCATGTACCTGGACCGTTCCCTACTGGATGAGCAGTACGTCGACCAATGCTCCCAGCAAGATCGTCCGTGGCGACACGGCTACCATCGACGGCAAAAACGTTAAAATTTATTACCAAGCTTACGCGGATTACCTGGTGAACTATATCCGTGGCATGTGGCAGCAGTGGGGCATTCCCATCACACATATCAACCCCTTCAACGAGGTGGACCTTGCAGGCGGCTCCGCTGCTTATGTTACCGAGCTGATCGACGGCTATATCGGGCCGACGCTGAAGAAATCCATGCAGCCGGGCGGAGCCCTCTACGATATCAAGAATCCCGAAGGGAAGGTTATCAACTTTATCCCTCAGCTGGCCGCCCTGGATGGCACCAATCTCGCCGCTTCCATCAGCCGTGGCGGGCCGGTCTTCTCCGAAACAGATGAAGGCAATGCGCTGGACAAAAATCCGTACCTGGACGTCTTCACCACCCACTTGTACGGTACGGTTGGCATCGGTACGGATGAAACGAAGCTGTACCATACCGGCGATTTCGCTCAGGCGCCTCTCGATTACACGAAGGATGGCTCCAAGTATCCCGAGTTTCTGACCCGCTATAAGCTGTGGCAGGCCGAATTCATGAACCAGGATACCGGCGACGGTTCTGCAGGTGCCTATACCCAGCGGTATGGCAACCAGAATATCAATGACGCCGTGCGCTGGTCCACTCTCATGACCAATATGTTCTCCAGCAATCCGGGCTTCAATGGCTTCGTCTGGTGGAGCATGTGGGATAACAACGGTGCAGACGGCTCCGACTTGATCCGGTTCGTCACCACCAACTCCCAACAGGAGCCCGGACACATCAGTACACTTACAGGAGAATACCGGCTGTTCAAGCGCTTCTACGGTTACGGGCACTTCTCCCGCTTCATGAAGCCGGGCGACGTACGCTTCGACGTGACTCGCGTGCCTACGCCGGATATCCATGTAATTGGCTTCAAGAATCCGAATAATAATGATTTCGCCATTACGGTGTCCAATGCGAAGAATGATGACAGCATCCAGCCTCTGGAATTTACGCTGAAGGACTTCCCGGCTGGTACGACCAGCGTCACCGTGTTCCGTACCTCCGGAAGTGAAAATCAGAAGAAGCTGGCTTCCATTCCCGTTACGAACGGCAAGTTCGTGATTGATGTTCCCTCGGCCAGCATCGTCACCATCGTACCGTCCCAAGGCACCTATGCCACGTACAATGGCTTGGATGGAAGCGATGGCGGGGAACGCGATATTTTCTCCTCGCTGGAGGCGGAAGGCAATGACAGCAAGATTCCGGGTGATGCCGCAGGCAGCGCCGGCCGTTCCAACGAAGCCGTAACCCTGAAGAACGGCAAATATTTGGCCTACAAAAATGTCAACTTCGCAGACGGTTCCGCCAATGGCGGCGTGGTCCGCAAGCACCTGCTCTATTTGACCGCACAGACCAAGTCCACTCATGGCGGCAGCCTTCAAGCCTATGTCCTGCCGGTCGGCACTGCAGTGGGCAGCACGGCGGATATTCGAACTAAAGGGACACAGGTCGCTGCTATTCAAGTACCGGCCAATAGTGGATATGGCAAGTATCAGGATATGGTGGATACAGGGGATCTAAGCGCATACGGTCATAAGGACTTGTATATCGTAGCCGAGACAAGCTTGGCCAGCGGGTCTATCACCGTTGACCGCTTCCTGTTCGGAGCCAACGATTCCGACTGGAGTGCTGCAGCCAACAATTCTACGGTATCCATCCCGGGGAATATTCTCCTGAACGGCGATTTTGACACGACAATCGCTACCGATTCCAGCAATTGGACTGCTGGCCGCTACAATAAAGGGGCGTTCGAACAGAATGTTACAGGCCCTGTCTTTACAGCCGACGCCATTCAGAGCTACTCGGGTCTGTCCCGTTATCTGAAAAACAGCTCAACGTCCAAAACCGCCGGCTCCGCCAAGCTTGCAGGCCGGATTCAAGCCCAAGACCAGTATGACGGAATCTGGCAGGATGTTACCGGCAAGCTGACCCAAGGGGTTCAGTACAACTTCAAGGGGTATTTCCTCTCCATGCAGAGCCGCCCGGAGAGCTATGATATTGCGGCCGAGCATCCCGGTGACGTGGAAGCGGCATTGGTCTATTATGACGCCAACGGAACTCAATTGGGGTACACTCCCATTAACGGCCGTGACATGCCGGAGCCCTATGCGGCCCGAGAAGCCGGCGATCCCGCTTACTGGAGCAATGGGCAATTGGTGGGACGCATCCTTTCGGGGGGCCCCATCGGCTTATCCTCCTTCCAGCCCGTTGACGTGAAGGTTGCGGATTGGCACGAGACACCGAACCAGCCGTTTACTTATTCACAGCCCAATGGTACGGCCAAGGTAGTGCTGGCTATCTATGCGAAGGATTCCAATATCCTTTACGCGGACCAGCTTTCGCTAACACCCGCATTTATCCCATCGTATAATCTGTTTATCGACGGGGTTCAACCGACGAATTTTGATGCCAATACAACGAACTATTCCTACACGGTCACCGGTAATACGGTTCCGCAAGTAACGGCATCCTCCAATGACAAGGATGTTAAGATCAGCATCTCTCAAGCGGAAAGCAAGGTAGGGACGGCCGTTGTCCGTTTCTTGAAGGGCCAGAATGTAATCAAGACATATACGGTTGCATTCAGTACGACGGAAATCTTCAACTTTGCGAATGGACTCCCTGCAGGCTGGGGGATCGCCAACCCGAATCCAACGGTCAATGCGATCACCTACAATCCGGCAGGAAGCGTAACGATTGCGACGTACAAGGCGGATCAGGATTACCCGAACAGCCATGATATGCTGCTGTTCCCCGGCGCAGCGGATGGAAACTGGACGCTGACGGCGAAGATCTCAGTGAATAAGGCTCTCAGTGATGTCAGCTTTACGGACGGCACGCAAGTTGGACTCGGAATCAGCAAACCGGCGTCCGGGGAGTTCTTTAGAATCAACGGCATAAGAGTGGGAACCAGCGTTAAAGTGAATAGCTCCGGTCTCTCAGGAACCACGCCGAATGCCAACCAGACGGGGCAGACGAGCTTAAGCGGTACGGATTATTACCTTCGCATCGTGAAGAGCGGCAATGATGCACAAGGGTACTTCTCAACAAACGGCGGTTCGAGCTGGACGATTATGAGCAGCAAACCGGGTGTAACCGTTCCGACAACCTTCACTCCGGATTTCTTCAGAGATGCGAAGATCCAATTATATGCAACCAACTTGAGCGCAACGGCGGATCTGCAAGCAACCTTCTCCAACGTGACGCTGGTGAAGACGCTGGCGGAGCCCGGGGACGCGGATGCGGATCAGTTGGCTGTAGAGCAGGCGGCTGTCCTGATCGGAAGCAATGTGACCGTTCAGAATCCGGGAAGCAACGAACCGGAGATCCTGCGGGCCAAAGCGGAACAAGTCTTGAACAGCAATACCGGCTTGGCCGCATTGGGTGTCACGAGCACCGTCGCTTATGACGGGCAATTCTCACTGCGAATCACCAAAGGAGCAGCCAGCTTAACCTACGGTTCGTTAACCATCAACGGCACGAACGGGGTGGATGAGACCGCACCGGCATGGCCGCAAGGAAGTAAGCTCCAAAGCTCCAACATCACCAGCACCGGAGTGACTCTGTCGTGGTCTGCGGCTCAGGATAACCTGGGCGTAACGGAATACCGGATCTTCAACGGTGTGAATGCGGAGCCGATCTCTGTAGCGGGATCCGTCAACAGCTATACCGTCAATGGCTTGACGCCGAATACCGCCTACACCTTCAGCGTGGAAGCCGGAGATCATGCGGGGAATTACAGCACGAACGGTCCTTCTCTCAGCGTGACCACGCTCCAAGCAGCGGATACGGCTGCACCGACCTGGCCGCAGGGAAGCACACTTACGGCATCCAATGTGACAACCACCGGAATGACCCTCACTTGGCCGGCGGCTGCGGATCATACCGGGGTAACCGGGTACAAGATTTATAAAGGAACCGATGTCATCGGGAATGTGCAGGGCTCCGTAACGCATTACGACGTTACCGGGCTGGCAGCAGGGACCACTTATGGGTTCTCCGTACAAGCGGGCGATGCGGCAAATAACTGGAGCACGAATGGCCCGACACTTAACGTAAGTACGCTCAGCAATAGCGGTGGAAGCAGTGGTGGAAGCAGTGGTGGAAGCAGCGGTGGAGACAGCGGAACGGCTCCGACACCGAGTCCGACACCGACAACCGCTCCGACAACGAAGCCGACACCTACGCCATCTGCAACACCTTCCACTACGCCTGCACCGACCCCGACTGCCAATATCTTTAAGGATGTAGGCAGCCAGCATGAATGGGCGTCGGATGCTATCGATGCGCTTCAGGCTAAGGGAATCATCAAGGGAACCTCCGAGACCACTTTCGGTCCGGACCAGAACATTACCAGAGCGGACTTCGTTGTCCTGCTGGTCAGAGCTCTTGGATTGAAAGCGGAGGTTGGTTCCGGCTTCACCGATGTAAGCCAACAGGATTACTACTACGAGGCACTTGGAATTGCCAAGAAACTGGGCATCATCACAGGTCTGGAGAACGGCAATTTCAATCCGACGAATGAGATCTCGAGGCAGGACATGATGGTGATCATCGCCAGAGCATTGAAGGCGGTGAACCAATTGCCCGGAACCGGAGACAGGGAAGCGTTACGCGGCTACTCGGATGCTTCGAGCATTGCGGCCTATGCTGCAGACAGCGTGGCGGCTCTGGTTAAGGGAGGCATCATCATAGGGGATGGAAACTCCATTCACCCCACTGCGACGACGACAAGGGCCGAAGCTGCGGTAGTCATCTATAGAATTTACGATAATCACTAACAGAAGGGAGCCGCAAGGCTCCCTTTTGCTTGTATCTTTTTGGAAACCGTGAACTGTGTTAAAATAGTGGTCGATCTACCACGACGTAAAAGGAGGTCTGGCCCATGTACAAGGTGTTGTTGGTGGATGATGAGGTATTCGTACGCAAAGGTCTGCAGAAGCTGATCCGATGGGAGCAGTTCAAATGCACACTGGTCGGCGAAGCGAAAAACGGGGGAGAGGCTCTGGAGATGATTCACCGGCTGGAGCCGGACCTGGTCATTACAGACATCATGATGCCGGTATTGGACGGGCTGGAATTAATCCGAAGCGTCAAGGAAGAGTCACGGGTAGATCCTGAATTTATCATCATCAGCGGCTATAATGATTTCAAGTACGCCCAACAGGCCATCCGGTACGGAGTGAAGGACTACATTCTTAAGCCGATTGATGTTAAGGAGCTGGGAGCGACACTGGAACGTCTGGCGCAGACGATTGCCAAGAAGAGGTTGTCAGCGCTTACAAAAACAGATTATTCCATATCTTCCATCCTTGACTTGATGCTGCATGAAGAGATGGGGGAGAAGGATGCCGAACGGTACGCAGAGGTACTGGGAATGGAAGGGGAATCCGGTTTCCTGTATGTATGGGCGCAATTCCAAACCATGCCCGGCCAGCCGCCGGTTCGGTTGAAGGAGCTTCAAGAATGGATGTCCGGTTGGGAGGGGGCCGGAGCGGCCATTCCCATCCTCGAGCATGCTCCCGGTCAATTCGGAATCCTATGGAGCATACGAGAGTTGAACCGTTGGGGCAATGGAATCCCGCAGGCTTTGGAAGCCGTTCGCAGCTTGATATCCTCCCGTCTGAATCAAGAGCTTCTCTTCTGTGCGGGCGACATGGTGGACAGCCTCGCCTCTGTGAAGCGGTCCTACGCCGGTGCGAACGAAGCGCTCAAGCATCGGTTTGCCGAGGAGGACAAGCGTGTGATTCTCATCGGGCAAGTGAAGGACAAGGCCCTGCATATCTATGACATGGATTCGAATTTGTCTGACCGGTTGATGGTCCATCTGGAGGAAAATAACAAGGAAGCTTGCAGGTCTATGATCGACAAGATGTTCCAGAGCTTCCGCAACCAGCGCTATACACCGGCGGCTGTCGTTCTCTCCCTTACCCGCTTCATGACAAGAGTTATGGGGGTCATCAAGCAGATGCATGGATCGGATGATGGACAGCGGCGGATGCTGGAGGAGATGGAAACAGAAGTACAGACATGGAGCGTGCAGCGCTTGAGGGAGCACTTTACGGTGATGGTCCTAGAAGCCGCCGGATATGTGGCCCAACTGCGCAAGGAGCAGTCCAAGGGGGATATCGAGAAGATTAAGAAACACATCGATTCCCATTATAGTGAAAATATCAATCTGAAGAGCATTGCAGCTCATTTCTACATGAACCCAGCCTACCTGGGACAGCTCTTCCGGAAGACCTACGGCATCTACTTTAACGAATATTTGCTGCAGGTTCGGGTGGAGGAAGCCAAAAAGCTGCTTCGGCAAACCGATCTCCGGATGTATGAGATTGCCGAGAGGGTGGGCATCCCGGTTGCGAACTATTTCGTCACCCAATTTGAAAAAATCGAACAATGCTCCCCATTGGAATACCGCAACAAATTGGTGAAAAAAGAATAGACTGGTGGAGTTAATGTGCGAATCGTTCATCTGAATCATATGAAGCTGCGGGATAAGCTGCTGCTCATGTATGCGCTGTGCGTGTTCCTGCCGATCGTCATGACCAATGCCGTATTCTACCATGTGACCACGACGAACATCAAGGATCAGAAGATCCATGACGCCGGCCTGGCATTGGAGAATATCAAGGGCTCTCTGAAGACGGTCATCGACCAAGCGGCAGGGGTCTCTTACTCCTTCTATGCCGACCGGATCTTCAACGAGTATCTAGCCCGCCGCTATGCCAGTACGTATGAATATGTCGATGCTTATAATACTTACCTGAAGGAAGCGTTCTCCAATTCGGACAAAAATCTGCTCAATGCCTTGCAATATAAGGTTTATACGGATAATCCTACCATCCTAACCGGCTATATTGAGCCGTTAACGGAAGAAATCAAGAATACCTCCTGGTTTACCCAGTTCCGGTCCTATTCCGCCCCTTACCCGACTCTCATCAACTCGGACCAGACCTTCAGCCTCCTTCAGAAGCTGGACAATTACTATACCAACGGCTTCAACCAGATTCTGAAGATCGACCTTAATATGAAGACCATTAACCAGCTGTTCCTAAACAACGGCTTCGACGGCAAGGTGTATCTGGTGGATCCGAAGGGAAGGGTGCAGTTCAGCAACGATCAGGATATGGATGGATCCCAAGAGAAGCCATTGTTCCAGAATATCCCCGGGTTGTCCAAATCCGAAGATTTCGTCACCTCCTACGCAGAGAGCAACTATCTGGAAGGCTGGTCGCTTCACGGCGTGATGAACAAGGAAGTTGTGCTGAATGTGGTTCGGAAGTCGCGTTTCTCCATGGTGTGGCTGGCATGCATCAACTTTGTCGTTCCCTCCATCATCATTGCGGCCATGTCACGGTCTCTGCATGTTCGTCTTGTGCGGCTCTTGAAATATATGAAGAAGATCAAAAATCAAAACTTTCAAACCATCCCCCACGAAGACGGGCGGGACGAAATCGGACAATTAACGAACGAATTCAACCGGATGACCATGAAGATCGATACCTTGATCAATGATGTCTATCTGGCGGATATCCAGAAGAAGGACCTGGAGCTGAAGCAGCAGCAGGCTCAGCTGCATGCCCTGCACAGCCAGATTAATCCGCACTTCCTGTTCAATGCCCTGGAATCTGTCCGGATGAGAAGCGTGATCAAGGGGGAGGACGAAACGGCGGAGATCATCCACAACATGGCCAAGATGTTCCGGAGATCCATATCCTGGTCCCAGGACTGGATCAAGGTCAGCGAGGAGCTGGAGGTCATTCAATGCTTCCTGGAGATTCAGAAATACCGGTTCGATGATGAGCTGGAATTCGACATCCAGGTGGACGAGCAGGCTATGGATCACCGGATACCCAAGATGATCTTCCTGCCCTTCGTAGAGAACGCCAGTATACATGGGGTCGAATCCGCCCCAGGCAGGGGGATGATTCGCGTGAAGATCGCGGTTACGGACAGCGAATTGCACTTCGTGCTGGAGGATAACGGCATGGGGATGTCACCGGACAGATTGAAGGGGATCAGGCAGGATCTGGCAAGAGACGATGCGATGGGGGAACGGGTCGGCATCAAGAACACCTACTGCCGCCTGAAGCTCATCTATCAGGAGCAGTTCTATTTTGACATCGACAGTGTGGAGGGGGAGGGCACGAGAATTCAGATCCGACTGCCATTTCCATATAATTTCCATACTATGAACTGAATTTTCTTGTCTAATCAAGAGATGGCATCGTTGATATAATGAAAGCGTCTACAAGGCGGCACATCATTCGAAAGGGGCAATGAGACCAATGGTCGGAAAGAACGCATGGAAGGCGGGGCTGGCCGCTGTGATGACGGCGGCTGTCATGACAGGCTGCAGCAGCGGCAGCAAGGATAATAAGGACAGCGCCTCGCCTGCTCCCTCGGGAGGAGCATCCGCAACGGCGGAAGCAGAGAACAAAACGCCCGTTACCTTCTCGTACTTTCTCTTCTCACAAGGGAAGAAGGATATTCTGGCCAGCGAAACCACCATCGGGAAGGAACTGCAGAAGCAAACCGGCGTGGATTTCAAAATGCAATATCTGGTCGGTGACAGTGCCACCAAGGCGGGGGTCATGATCGCCAGCGGAGATTATCCCGACGTCATCAGCTCCAGCGGTGAGATGGCCAAGCTGATGGATGCAGGGGCTTATATTCCGTTGGATGAGCTGATTGAGAAGTACGGCCCGAATATCAAGCGGGTGTACGGTCCCTACTTTAACAAGATGAAGGCGAAGGACGGGAAGATCTACGCACTCCCCTACACGGCTAACCAAGGCTATACAGCGGAGCCGGACATCGGAGGCGGTGCCTTCTGGATTCAACGGTCGGTACTGAAGGAATTCGGCTATCCGAAGGTCACCACCTTGGATGAGTACTTCGACCTGATCAAGAAGTTTAAGGAGAAGTATCCGAAGGTGGACGGCAAGGATACGATCGGCTTTATGGTATCGGCCGGGGTGAATAACAATTTCTTCACCCTGCAGAATCCGGCTATGCACTTGGCAGGCTATCCCAATGACGGCAGCGTCATTGTCGATATGAAGACGAACGAAGCCAAGATCGTTGCGGGGACGGAGTATCAGCAGCGCTGGGTCAAGAAGCTGAGCGAGATGAATGCGGCCGGTCTGTTCGACCCGGAGTCCTTCACGATGAACAAGGACCAATACTTGGCCAAGGTAACCTCCGGCAGGGTACTGGGTTACTTCAATTACGCCTGGCAGGTCGGAGATGCGAGCAAAAACCTGAAGGCCGCCGGTGTGGATGAGAAGCGTTATGCGCCGCTTCCCATTGTTTTCGATAAGGGTATCAAAGACCAGTACATCGATCCACCGGGCTTCGTGGCGAACTACGCCGTTGGCATATCGGTGAAGGCCAAGGATCCGGTGCGCATCATCAAGTACTTCGACAACATGCTGAAGGAAGAGAACCAGATCCTGATCTCTTGGGGAATCAAGGATCAGACCTACAGCGTGGATGAGAAGGGCCGCTACTACTACAAGGACGAACAGGCCAAATACCATGAGGATCCGGAGCTGAGCCGCACCTTCGGCTTCAATTATTACGCCAATGATTGGCCTAAATACGGGGGCAATTCCGTGCTGAAGGACGGCAATGCCTATTCGACAGGCAACCAGCCGGAGGTCATATCCAAGCTGTACACGGACGGAGACAAGAAAATTCTGGAGGCCTACGGAGCCAAGACCTTCAGCGGTTACTTCAGCAAGCCGGACGAGCGAAAGTGGTTCCCGGCCTGGTCCATCAGCATTCCCCAAGGATCGCCGGAACAGATCTTCATCACCAAAGCGGACGACCTGCAGAAGAAATTCTTGTCCAAGTTGATTCTTGAGTCTCCCGACAAGTTCGATGCGACTTGGAAGGAGTACATCAGCGAGCTGAACAAGCTGGACCGGAAGGTATACGAGGATACGATCAACAAAGCCATTAAGGATCGGATCGCCGGCAAATGGTAAGAGCTGGAAGGTTCATATAACCGGAACAGATGAGGGTTGAGACGGCACACCATTCAACCCTCTTTACTTTTCATGGAATGCTCGAAAGGAGCCATACACGTGGAGAAGCATACGGAGCCTGCTCTTTCGGCAGCAGAGGCGCTCATGAACCATCCCTCCCGGTCCTCAAGCTTTTTGAAGCGATTGATTCAACAGCGGGTACTGGTGTTGATGTCGATCCCTTTTGTCATCTGGGCCTTGATCTTCAAGTATATTCCCCTCTGGGGCTGGACCATGGCCTTCCAGAAATACAGGCCGGCAAGGGCCTTCGCGGATCAGGAGTGGGTGGGCTGGAAAAACTTCCGCTTCCTCTTCTCGGATAATACCTTCTACCGGGTATTAAGGAATACGCTGGTCATGAGCTCTATCAAGCTGGTGCTGGGGTTCGTGACCGCCATTACCCTGGCTATCCTCTTAAATGAACTGAAGAACCTGATCTTCAAGCGGTTTGTCCAAACCGTCAGCTATTTACCCCATTTCATCTCCTGGGTGGTGGCCTCCAGTATTGTACTGACCGTCTTGTCGCCGGAGGGGATCATCAATGTCATCTTGTCCCACTTTCATGTCATCGACAAACCGGTGTTATGGCTGGCCAAAGGGGAATATTTCTGGGGGATCCTTGGCGCGACCGAGGTCTGGAAGGATGTCGGCTGGAATACCATCGTATACTTGGCCGCCATTACGACGATTGATCCTGCCCAATACGAGGCGGCCGAAATCGACGGGGCCAGCCGGTTCCAACGGATCCGCCATATCACCCTTCCGGGACTCAAGCCGGTCATCATTATCTTGTTGATTATGAGCCTGGGGAATATTCTGGAGTCGGGGTTCGAGCCGCAATATCTGCTGGGCAACGGCATGAATGTGGACTATTCCGAGAACCTAGATATCTTCGTGCTCAAGTACGGGATGGCGATGAGCAATTTCTCGCTGGGCACGGCGGCAGGTATGTTCAAGACGGTCGTCAGCTTCATCTTCCTGTTCTCCGCCAACTATATCGCCAAAAAAATGGGCGAAAGCCGATTGTTCTAGAGGAGGGCATCCGTCATGGGGAATGTGAAATCGTCCCGGCTTCGATATTCCAGCCTAAGCGATAAAGTGTTCGATACCTGTAACATCCTCTTTATGCTTGCGCTGATGATCATCACCCTGTACCCGTTCATCAATATGCTGGCTGTATCCCTTAATGATGCGAACGATGCGATCAAGGGCGGAATCTATATATGGCCCCGTTCGTGGACCATGGAGAATTACAAGTATATCTTCGGGGAATCCTCCATCTACCACTCCACGTTGATATCAGCATTGCGAACGGTGATCGGCACGGCGGTTGCCGTCTTCTGTACGGCCATGCTGGCTTACACCATCAGCCGCCAGGACTATGTGCTGCGCAAGTTCGTCACTATGTTCTTCGTCTTTACCATGTATTTCAGCGGCGGATTGATTCCCGTATACCTGCTGATCAAGAATCTGAATCTGATCGATTCCTTCTGGGTATATATCATCCCCGGCATTGTCGGCGTCTTCAATATGATCGTGATCCGCTCCTTCATTGAGGGTTTGCCCGAAGGGATACTGGAATCGGCACGTATCGATGGGGCGGGCGAATTCACGACATTCATGCGGGTCGTCCTTCCGCTGACGATTCCTGCGCTGGCTACCGTCTCCCTGTTCGTCGCGGTGGGACAGTGGAATTCCTGGTTCGACGTCTTCTTGTACAACTCCTCCAATCTGAATCTGAGCACGCTGCAGTATGAGCTCATGAAGATTCTGCAGACGTCCAATACCGCCACCAGCCAATCGGCCGGCGATGTCTATGCTCAGAGCGGAAGCGTCACCTCCGTCACGCCGGCCTCGATCCGGGCTACGATGACGATTATTGCCGGCGTGCCGATTCTTGTGGTATACCCCTTCCTTCAGAAGTACTTCGTGCAGGGCATGACCGTCGGCGGGGTGAAGGGATAGAGAATCATGAAAGGAGGTGAGAGCGATAGAATGGCAGGCAGGGATCTGCACAATTAAATCATTAAGGAGGAGATGAATGTATGGTTCCAGGTGTCAAAAAGTCCATTCGTGCGTTATTGGCTGGTGCAACAGTGCTGTCGCTGCTGTTCAACGTGCCGGGGCCGGCTCCGGCTTCCGCAGCCAGCGACGTCATCGTGAATGTATCGGCGGAAAAGCAGCTGATTCGCGGTTTCGGAGGCATCAACCACCCGGCATGGGCCGGAGATTTGACGGCAAGCCAGAGGGAAACCGCATTCGGCAACGATGCGAATGAATTGGGTTTCTCCGTGTTAAGAATCTACGTTGACGAGAATAAGGACAATTGGTACCGGGAACTGGATACGGCGAAAAACGCCATTGCCCACGGAGCCATCGTGTTCGCTTCACCTTGGAATCCTCCCAGCAGCATGACGGAAACCTTCAACCATAACGGCGACACGGCGGCCAAGCGGCTGCGGTATGATAAGTACGCTGCCTATGCCCAGCATCTGAATGACTTCGTTACATACATGAAGAATAACGGAGTGAATCTGTATGCCATTTCCGTCCAGAATGAGCCGGATTATGCCCATACCTGGACGTGGTGGACACCTCAGGAAATCCTGCGTTTTATGAAGGAGAACGCGGGCTCCATCAATTGCAAAGTCATCGCTCCGGAATCCTTTTCGTATCTCAAAAATATGTCGGACCCCATCCTGAACGATCCGCAGGCTCTTGCCAATATGGATATCCTCGGCACCCACCTCTATGGGACCAGCTTCAGCAATTTCCCCTATCCTCTCTTCAAACAAAAAGGGGCGGGGAAAGAGCTTTGGATGACGGAGGTATACTATCCTAACAGCGACAATAATTCAGCCGACCGTTGGCCCGAGGCGCTGGATGTGTCCTATCACATTAACAACGCCATGGTGGATGGGGAGTTCCAGGCCTATGTATGGTGGTACATCCGCAGGCAGTACGGTCCTATGAAGGAGGACGGTACGATCAGCAAGCGGGGGTATAACATGGCCCACTTCTCCAAATTCATCCGCCCGGGGTATGTCAGGGTGGATGCGACGAAGAATCCGAATACCAACATTTACGCCTCCGCTTATAAAGGCGACAATAAGGTTGTGATTGTAGCCATTAACCGAGGCACTTCTGCGGTGAGCCAGAATTTCGTGCTTCAGAACGGAAATGCGTCGACGGTTTCCTCGTGGATTACGGATGGCAGCCGCAATCTTGCCGCAGGACCCGCCATCTCCGTATCGGGAGGATCCTTCACCGCCCAGCTTCCTGCCCAGAGTGTAACAACCTTCGTAGCCGCTATGGGCGGAAGCACCGGCAGCGGCACGGTCTATGAGGCGGAGACGGGCACCACGCTGACCAGCTCCGCGGTGGAGAGCATCAATCCGGGCTATAACGGTACCGGATACGTGAACTTCAACGCATCCACCGGTGCAGCTATTCAGTGGAGCAGCATTTATTGCGCCACGGCAGGCACGAAAAACGTGAAGTTCCGGTATGCGCTGGAAACCGGAACCCGGAACCTGGATGTGTATGTGAACGGGACAAAGGTGATTAGCGATACGGCCTTTGGGGCATCCGGAAGCTGGTCCGCCTGGGGGGAGAAGACGATTCAGGTCTCCATGAACAGCGGAACCAATACGCTGAAGGTGGTCACGACCGGAACGGAAGGGCCTAATGTAGACAGCATTCAAGTGTCGGCGCAGTAAAAGAATCTAGGAAGACGCCTCTGTTGCGGAACAGAGGCGTTTTTTCATTTTCAATATACTTTTCATACTAGAATCTAAACTTTCCTTACTAATCATAGCTGGGGTTTGTTGATATACTGAAAGAGTATGTGCGGATATATGCAGACAAGCGGTCTTGGTGAGAGGAGAGGAGCCATGCATCAGAACCCGATTATATGGGCGGATTATCCGGACATCGATGTGATCCGGGTCGAGGATACGTATTATATGGTCAGCACCACCATGCACTTTACACCGGGCGGTGTCATTTTAAGGTCCTATGACTTGCTTCACTGGGAGGTAGCCTCCCACGTATACGACGTTCTGGAGGATACGCCCGGGCAACGGCTGGAGGGAACCCACCATATCTACGGAATGGGCATGTGGGCCGCCTCGTTAAGGTACCATCAAGGGCGATTCTATGTGGTCTTCGTCGCTAACGATACGATGAAAACCTATTTGTTCTCCTCCCCGGACGCATCGGGTCCATGGACCAGACACCCTAACATCGAAGGCTTCTATCATGATGCCTCTCTTCTGTTCGACGATGACGGCCGCATCTATATCATGTATGGCAATACCGAGATCCGTCTGACGGAATTAACGGAGGACCTTACGGGTCCCAAGCCCGGCGGCTTGAACCGGATCGTGGTAAGGGACACCGAGCCCCATGATCTCGGATATGAAGGGGCGCATCTGTATAAGATCAATGGCAGCTATTATGTCTTCTTGATCCACATCGCCCGAGCCGGGAACCGGAGGCGGACCCAAGCGTGCTTTAGGGCCGACTCCCTGGAAGGAGAGTTTACCGGCGGTGAAGTTTTTGACGATGATATGGGTTATTGGAATGCCGGCATCGCGCAGGGGGGGATCGTCGATACTCCGGATGGCCGGTGGTACTCCATCATGTTCCAGGATCATGGAGCCGTGGGGCGAATCCCTGTTGTAGTGCCCTTAAGATGGGAGAAGGGCTTCCCGGTATTCGATGCAAGGGCGCCGCATTATATTGATATTCCCAGTACCAGGCCGGACTACATCTACAAGCCGCTGGTGGGGGATGACGATTTCCGCTATGAGCCGGACCGCCTCGGACAAGTTCGATTGAAGGACTATTGGCAGTGGAATCATAACCCGGCGGCAGGGCTGTGGTCCGTCACGGAAAAACCGGGGGCTTACCGCATACGCTCCGGCAAGATCAGCCCCAACCTGAACTATGCGGTCAACACGCTGACCCAGCGGGCCATGGGGGCCGTATGCGAGGCGCAGGTTACCTTGGACGGCTCCGGGCTGAAGGAGGGAGATTACGCCGGCCTATGCTTCCTAATCAGCTCGTACGCCTTCATTGCCCTGCACAAGGTACAGGGGCAGTATGATCTGGTTATGATGGCCCGGCCAGCGGAAGACCCAACGATCTTCGGCAATCTGATCGATCTCAAGCCGGGGACCGAATATGCCCGTATTGCCGCAGGCGGTCCCATTGTGACGCTGAAGGCCAGAGGCAACTTTGCTAACAACACGGATGAGTGCGAGTTCTACTATCAGATCGGGGACGAATGGAACATGCTCGGGATTCGGCATCATATGGTTTGGAAGATGGACCAATTTGTCGGAGCACGCCTGGGGCTATTTATGTATTCGACCCAGGAGACCGGAGGAACCGCAGATTTTTCGTCATTCCAATATAGGCATTAGATCAGTCAGCCCAAAAGATTGGACAGGGTTAGCCCCCGCGTCCACCTCTTGGGCTTCATTATTGCACAACCCTTGCAGAAAACAAGAAAATCAACATTAATAAAAAGAAATTACATCGAGTATTCCCGGCAACACCGCTATAATAAGAGCATTCGCAGCCTCGTCTTCTTCATAATGCTACAATTCGTAACTTTCATTGGGAGGTGGTATAGAAAATTTAAAGCGCTACCAAAGCCGGGAAGGAAGGGGCTTATACACTTTTTTTGGAGGAGGCTCAACAATGAACCGTTCGTCCATTCAACCCCTAATCAGGAAGCCGCTGCTCATGCTCCTGGCGTTCATCCTCTGGGTGGGCATAGCCCCCGGAACGACGATACATGCCGCTCAAGGAAATGCGCCTAACCCCATCCTATGGGGAGATGTTCCCGATCTTAGCGCCATCCGGGTCGGAGATACGTACTACATGACCAGTACGACCATGCATATGAACCCTGGGGTTCCCATTATGAAGTCCAAGGATCTCGTGAACTGGGAAATCGTCAATTATGTATACGATATTCTGGCAGCCAGCGACAAACAGACTTTATCCAATGGGCAAAATATATATGGGAAAGGTTCATGGGCAAGCAGCATCCGGTTCCATAATGGCAAGTATTATATTGCGTTTGCATCCAATGACATTGGCAAAACTTATATTTTTCAAACAACGGACCTCGAACAGGGGACTTGGGAGAAGTATGAGCTTGGAGGCGGCGTCTATCACGACATGTCGCTGCTGTTCGATGATGACGGTCGCGTCTACTTGGTATACGGCAATGGCACGATTCGGATTCTTGAGCTGACAGCCGATGCTACAGCCATCAAGGCAGGGGGCATGGACAAGGTCATTATCGAAAATGCGAGCGCTCCGGGGGGCTCCGGCGGACTTGGGGCGGAAGGCTCCCACATCTACAAAATCAATGGCAAGTATTATATCTTCAATATCTCTTGGCCATCGGGCAGTATTCGCACCCAACTGGTCCATCGGGCCGACAAGATCGACGGGACCTATGAAGGAAGAATCGCTTTAAGATCGGGGAGCCATTCGAACGGTGCCGGCGTTGCCCAGGGGGGGATCCTCGATACTCCCGACGGGAAATGGTACGGCGTCCTGTTCCAGGATTATGGCTCGGTGGGGCGGATCCCATACATCGTTCCGATGACCTGGAGCCAGGATGGCTGGCCGGTATTCGGGGATGTCAATGACACCGGGATTCCGGCGGAGCTGTCGAGATCCGGCTGGGTTACCTCCGACACATTCGATCAGGGACCGAAGAGAGTCCATGCTTATCATACCGTGGTGGCCGGCGGAGAGAATGATGATAACGGCTCCAATCTGGCTCTGGCGTGGCAGTGGAATCATAACCCGGATAACCGGTATTGGTCGCTGACCGAACGGCCCGGATATTTAAGGCTCACGACCGGAAGAACAAGCACCGGCTTGTTGAACGCCCGAAATACGCTATCCCAAAGAACCTTCGGGCCGGAGAGCTCGGGCACCGTTGCCATCGATGTCAGCGGCATGAAGGACGGTGATTATGCCGGTATCGCCGCATTTCAGATGAACTACGGGTTTGTCGGCGTGAAGATGTCGGGTGCGGCCAGGTCCGTCGTCATGATGAATGGGAGCTCCGGGTCTGCGGTTGAAGTGGCAAGTGTGCCTCTCCAACAGAACACCGTGTATCTGAAGACGGAGCTGGACTATAAGAATAGAACGGATAAGGCCAAGTTTTATTTCAGTCTGGACGGTGAACGCTGGGCATCTATCGGGAACACGCTGCAGATGTCCTATACCTTACCGCACTTTATGGGCTACCGGTTTGCATTGTTCAATTATGCAACCAAGACCACCGGCGGCAGCGTGGACTTCGACTATTTCAGACTGGACGACAAGCTGACCGGATCGAACTATGATACGAACCTGAATTCTCTTCGGGTGAACGGCGTACAGGTGGGCGGCTTCAGCCCAAGCACATACACCTATGCCGTAGATGTACCGGCCGGAACGACTGCATCCCAGCTGGTCGTAACGGCAGAGCCGAGTGACCCTGGGGCCAACGTGACGATTACCCAGGCTGCGGGAGTACCCGGCAGAGCTACGGTGACTGTAGGCAGGGAAGGTTTGCAATCCTCCACGTACACCATTGACTTCAGCATTCCGTCCGTGATCGCCATCGAGGCGGAGACAGCAGCGGAAAATTCGCAGAACGCCTATGTATACGGCGTTGCCAACGGCCATACCTGGACGCTGGCGGACGGCCTGATCACCAAGGCCATGCAATTCACCCCGGATGACGGCACTGCGGTGACACCGGGAACGGATGCGGCCAGTCTGGCTGCCGGCTCCAGATTGAATTATAAAATCAACGTGCCGGTAACGGGAGCCTATAACATCTGGCTCTTGGCCAAGAGCCGCAGCTTCCAAACGGATTCCATTCATGTCGGGTTGGATAACAGCTACAAGTTCACCTCCAACGGGATTCAGAGTGTGAGCAATAGCCAGTTCCGATGGGTGAATCTGAGCAACGGCGGCACGTCCGTAACCGGCGGCACTTCGCTGAACATGACCGCCGGTGAGCATGAGTTGAACCTGTGGGGCCGGGAATCCGGTCTGATCATCGACCGGATCTACATCACCACCAGCAATGCCGCCACAGACCCGGTATGGCCGGCATCCCAAGTGCTCACGGCTTCCATCACGGCGGACGGAAGCGTGAAGCCGGGCGGCACCTTAACGGCAACGGTGAGCCTGGACAACGTCGTGCAGAGCGTATACGCCCAGGATATGACCTTAACCTATGATGCCGGCGTATTCGACTATGTGAGAACGGCTGGCGCAACCGAGAGCATTCAGATCGTGAAGGAGAACAAAGAGACGGCCGGTCAAGTACGGATCGTGGCGGCCGATATCGGCGGGATATCCGGCGCCAGCACGCCGGTGCTGAAGGTGACCTTCAAGGTGAAGGACGGTGTTCAGAATACGTCCGGAACCATAGCCGCCGCCCAAGCCAAGCTGGGAGTGGCGCCTGCGGGCACCGTTGTTCAAGCAGCCATGGGCAGCAAGAGCATCTCCGTCGGCGCCTCGGAGCCGGTAGTGGATAAGGCCGCCCTTACCACAGCCATTGTGAATGCACAGAGCAAGTATCAATCTGCTGTGGTCGGCACTCTGCCGGGTCAATACCCGCAGGCTGCTAAGGATGCCTTCGGTACGGCGATCAACGCCGCCCTTGCGGTGAAGGACAACGCAGCTGCGACCCAATCCCAGGTGAACAGCGCCGTTACGGCATTGGCTGGTGCAGTGGAGACCTTCCAGGCTGCTGTGATCAAGGAAGCATCGGCGGACTTGAACCAGGACGGGACGGTTGATGTAGGCGACTTGGCCATCGCTGCTTATCACTTCGGCAAGGACTCCGGCAGTGACGATTGGACCACGGCCAAGACAGCGGATCTGAACGGGGATAACCGGATCGATATTGCGGATCTTGCATACGTCGCGTCCAAGATTGCGGACTAGGCCCATGACAAGGAGATCGAAGATGAGAAAAGGGAACTGTACGATCGCGGGATTGCTCCTCGCACTCTTGTTGGCTGCTTGTATTCCCGGTGTCGTGTATGCGGATGGCGATACGGCGTTCACCCTGAGTCAAAGCTCAGAGCGCGTATTACCGGATCAGACGCTGGAGGTCACGATCCATGGAAGCAACCTGAAAGGCCTCTACGCCTACGAAGCTCTCATTACGTTTGATTCCGATATGGTGGAGCTGGATAAGGCGGAATCGAAGCTGGAAGGCTTCTTTATCCCGCCCAAGGCGGCGAACGGCAAAATGACCATTGCCTTTACCAAAATCGGGAAGAAAGCCGGGGAGCAAGGGGATGTAGCCCTTAGCAGGATCGTCTTCAAGGGGAAAGCTTCGGGCAGCGCCCATATCAAGCTGGAATCCGTGAAGGCGCTGGACCCGAGTCTGACGGCAGCGGTGTACCGGTATGGAGCCGCCTTCGATGACCTGGGAGGCTATGAGTGGGCAAGGATGCAGATCGAATCCCTCGCCGCATCGGGCATCATCAAGGGAACGTCCGCTGCAGCCTTCAGCCCGGGGGAAGCGATCACAAGGGCGGATTTTATGTGTCTCTTGGTCCGGGCCCTGCAGCTTCATGCAGAGCCAGACGGTCAGTTCGACGATGTGGAACCGTCCGATTATTATGACCGGGAGGTAGGGATCGCGCGCAAGCTGGGTATAGCCCAAGGCATAGGCGATAACCGGTTCGATCCCGGCGGCAGGATATCGAGGCAGGACATGATCGTGCTGGCTACCCGTGCCATGAAGAAGGCCGGAAGAATGCTGGATGAGCCGGCCAGCGACTTAGGCGGCTTCCGTGATTCCGAGGAGGTAGCGGCGTATGCGGTTAACGCCTTGGGTCAGATGCACAAGGCCGGGATCATCCAAGGACATAACGGCATGATCAAGCCTAACGATACGGCGACCAGAGCGGAAGCGGCCGTGATCCTCTACAGGCTGTTGAACAAGTAGAATCCCGAACGAAGGTGATACAGTGGCAATATCGAACAGACTCAGGAAAACCATCTCCATGCTGCTCCTTCTGATCATGGTCCTTGCCCCCCTTACCGTTCTTCCTGCAGCGGCTGCCGGGAATCCCATCGTGATATCCGGAGCCAACGGGAATGCCACGCAAATCGAAAAAGGCACGTCCATGAAGCTGGTGGCATCCGGAGTCACGCCGGGGAAATCGGTAAACTGGACGGTGACGGATCTGGACGGTGGGGCAACGGATGCGGCAGCGGTCGTACCCATTAGCCCGCTGTCCTGTATCCTGACGGCCTCAGCCAACCAAGGCGGATCGATCAAAATAACGGCAGCCCAATCGGATGGGTCGGGCCATAAGGGGGAGCAGATCATCCGGATCACAAGCAGCCTGATGACCGTGGATAATCCCGATCTGGCCATCCGATACGTTAGTGCGGGAAGCGGGGAAGCGTGGGCTCCTTCCGCTAACGCGGGCTACTATCAAGGGACGGGAATATCTGTTATACCTCCCGAGGATGACCGCTATTCCGCTTCTGTTCCGGCCTATGCCGAATATACGTTTACCGGCACCGGCATCCAGTGGATCGGCGAAGCCAACTATTCCGGCGGTGTGGCGGAGGTATATCTGGACGGCATGAAGGCTTCTACGGTAGACCCGTTTATGGCTCCCAGCGCCATCCAACAATATATTAACTTCAGCCGGGAGGGTTTGCCCTACGGAACGCACACGATCCGGGTGGTGGCCACCGGGGTGAAAAATCCGTCCAGCACCGTATATCCGGGAACCAAGGTGCTGATCGATGCTTTCAGAGTCGTGCCGGATACCGGAACACCTGCGGTTTCCTTAAGGGGAAGCGAGCGGGTCCTTGCAGGAGAAGCCTTCGATGTCCTCTTGAATCTGATCAACCTGAGCCAGGCGATTCATGCCGAAGATATAACCTTGAGCTATGATACGACACGGTTCGAATATATCGATGCGGAAGCCGCCAGCAGCAGAATCATCATAGCCAAGAAGGAAGCGCATGCGTCTGGAACCATTCATATCCTGGCGGCCAATGATGGAGGCGTGATCGGAGAGGCGCCCATATTGAAGATCTACTTCAAGGCTAAGCAGACCGCCGGGAGCGGTGCGGGCTCCATCGCTGTAACCGAGGCTAAGCTGGGCAGCGGGCCGGAGGGGGCGGTCCTCCAGGCGGGACTAGGCAGTATCACGATCACGGTCGGCGCAGAGCAAGGCGATATCAACGGAGACGGAATCATATCCGTAGGTGATCTTGCCTTGGCGGTGTATTCCTACGGGAAGACCTCCGATAGCGCAGACTGGCCGTCGGTCAAGGCGGCGGATGTGAATCATGACGGCAGGATCGACATCACCGACCTGGTTTCCATTGCGGTCCAGATGTCGGATGAATAATCAAGAAAATGGAGGCTAGTCTATGAAAAGATGGAAGAAAACGTTGGCTGTAACCATGGCGTTAGCCCTTTGCACATCCGTTTCAACCCTGGTGACGGCACCTGTACCGGCGAAGGCGGCAGCGACTCAGCTTGCGCCTGCCTATGCCAAAACACCCGGAAACGGCAATCCGCTCTTCTCACAAAAGTTCGGAGCCGACCCTTTTGCCATGGTGTATAACGGCAGGGTGTATGTCTATATGACCAATGACTTCATGCAGTACAATGCCGACGGTACCGTCAAGGATATCTCCTACAGCCTGATCAATAAAATTACCGTTGTCTCGTCGGATGACATGGTGAACTGGACGGACCATGGAGAGATTCTTGCAGCGGGTGCGCAGGGGGCGGCCAAATGGGCCACCAACTCCTGGGCGCCGTCAGCCGCCCATAAAACGATCGATGGCAAGGAAAAGTTCTTCCTTTACTTCGCAGACAGCGCCAACGGCATCGGCGTACTGACGGCAGACAGTCCAATCGGCCCGTTTACAGATCCCATTGGCAAGGCGCTGATTAACCGGAATACGCCGGGAGCCAGTGACGTCACCTGGCTGTTCGACCCTGCGGTGCTGGTAGATGATGACGGAAGCGCCTACATCTATGCTGGCGGCGGCGTTCCGACCGGCAAGGAGGCGGACCCGGGAACGGCACGCGTTGCCAAGCTTGGAGCGGATATGATCAGTCTCGATCTGTCTGCCAGCGGCGGAACGATGAAGCCGATCAACCCGCCTTGGCTGTTCGAGGATTCGGGCATTAACAAGTACAATGGGAAGTATTATTACTCCTATTGCACGAACTTCTCCGGCGCGCATCCCTCGGATATTCCGACCGGAACCATTGCTTATATGGTGAGCGACAACCCGATGGGTCCATTTACCTTTGTCAAAACGATCCTGCCCAACCCTGCCAACTTCTTCGGGGTCGGAGGCAATAATCATCACGCCATGTTCGAGTTTAACGGTCAATGGTACATCACCTACCATGCCCAGACCCTGGCCAAGGCCATGGCCGAAAGCGGTGATTGGCCGCAAATGGGAGGGCAGCCCCATGGCTACCGGAACGCTCAGATCAACAAGGTCACATTCGACGCCAACGGAGTCATCCAGAATATAACCGGAGACTATAAAGGGGTTCCGCAGGTGAAGAATCTGGACCCCTACCAGAGGGTGGAGGCCGAAACCTTGGGCTGGAACGGAGGCATCTCCACAGAAAGCACGACGGAACCGGGGGGGACGGTCAGCAGTGTGAACCTGGCGGTCAGCAGCATCCAGGATGGAGATTGGACCGCCGTGTCCAAGGTTGACTTCGGTGCAGAGGGAGCGGGCACCTTCACGGCCCAGGTCGCGTCCGGCACCAACGGCGGGCAGATCGAGCTGCGGCTGGATAGCGCCGATGGCCCCTTGGTCGGAACCCTCCCCATCTCCAACACCGGTGGAGAGAACAGCTGGAAGCCGGAAACCATCAACGTCACCGGTGCCACGGGAGTCCATGATCTGTATATGGTCTATAGAGGTGCGGCATCGGGCAATCTCTTCAAGGTGGATCATTGGCGGTTCAGTCCGAAGAGCAGCGTGAAGGAGCTTGCCGCCATCAATGCCTCCATCGATAAGGAGAAGATGGACATCGTGCCTGGCAACAATCAGGCAACCATGAAGGTGACCGCCGTCTATTCCGACGGGACCAGCCAAGATGTAACGTCTCAGGCGGTGGTTACGCCGGCGCAAAGCGGTATAGTAAGTGTTCATGACGGCGTGGTTACCGGCGTGGGCTACGGCACAACGGGCATCTCCGTCACCTATAACGGCAAGGCCGATACCCTTCATATGCTGGTCAAGGATCTGAACAGCGAGCTGACCGTGAAACGGATTACGGTTGACAATCCTTCCATAGCGCTGGATACGGGCAAAACAGCGGCTTTCAAAGTAACCGCCGAATATATGGACGGACATACGGAGGATGTAACCAAAACGGCGACCTATAGCAATCCGAATCCGGGCATCGCAGATGTTGCCAACGGAATGATCACAGCCAAAGCAAGCGGCACCACCCAGGTTTCGGTGAGCTTCAAGGGAGCTCTGGGAGAAGCTGCAACCGCACAAATCTCGGTTACGGTGAACCTTGCCGCTGTAGTGGCCATCGAAGCGGAGACAGCGGCCGACAACTCCGCCACGGCTTATGTCAAAGGTACCGTCAACGGACATACATGGTCTCTTGTTGACGGAGTGTCCACCAAAGCTATGCTGTTCGGGCCGGATAATGGCTTCAATATGCCGGGGACCGATGCGGCAACCCTCTCCGGGGGCTCCAGTCTGAATTATAAGATCAACTTCCCTGCATCCGGCAGCTATAACGTATGGCTGCTGAGCAAGAGCGTCGATTTCAATTCGGACTCCATCCATGTTGGAGTGGATAACGAGTACAAATTCACGGCGAACGGCATACAAGCGGTGAGCGGAGGCCAGTTCAAATGGGTCAATGTAAGCGGTGCCGCCGGCGGAGTAAGCGGTGGATCTGCCTTGAACGTAACAGCCGGTGTGCATGAATTGAACCTCTGGGGAAGAGAGGACGGCTTCGTCATCGACCGGATTTACGTAACCACCAGCAGCGCCGCATCCGATCCTGTCTGGCCGGCACCCAAGACCCTGACGGCTGACATCTCGGCAGACAGCAGCGTGAAGCCCGGAAGCAGCTTTACGGCGGCCGTGAGTCTCGATGGCGTGACGCAGAGCGTGTACGCGCAGGACATCACGCTGACCTACGATTCCAACGTATTCGAATATGGGGGTGCGTCAGGGACGAACGATCATATTCAGCTCCTGAAGGAGGATAAATCCACAGCAGGCAAGGTACGACTTGTTGCCGCCAATATCGGTGGGGTAGATGGAATCAGTACGCCTATACTGAATTTATCCTTCCATGTGAAGGCCGGCGTTCAAAATACGACCGGGTCGATCGCCGTTTCCCAAGCCAAGCTGGGTACGGCAGATGGCACCGTGGTGCAGGCGGCACTTGGCAGCAAGAGCATCTTCGTCCGTGCAGTCGAGCAGCCGGTGGTGGATAAGACGGCGTTGACTACAGCGATTGCCTCTGCGCAAAGTCTGTTTAACGCCGCAGTCGCCGGTACGCTGCCGGGCCAATACCCGCAGGCGGCCAAGGACGCCTTCGGTACAGCCATTAACGCCGCACAAGCGGTCAAGGACAACGCAGGAGCGACACAGTCCCAGGTGGACGGTGCCGTAACCGCCCTGAATGCAGCGGTGGATACCTTCAAAGCAGCGGTCATTAAGGAAGCGTCTGCAGACTTGAACAATGACGGTCAGGTGGACGTAGGCGATCTGGCGATCGTCGCTTACTATTACGGCAAGGATTCCACTGGCACAGACTGGGCAACGGCTAAGATCGCAGACCTGAACGCAGACAACCGGATCGATATTACGGATCTTGCGTATGTCGCAACCAAGATAGAGGAATAGGTTAAACAGGAGGAACGCTATGGATGAGGGAGCTAAGGCCCCTTGTCCATAGCTTTGTTTAAGCGATAAACAAAGGGAGTTGAATCCTATGTTTTCAAGGCTGAAAACACCGGTTCTTGCAGGGTTGGCATGTGCCATGGCGGTGCCGTTCATCAGTGTGCCGGCGGCTGCCCAGGCAACCGCCTACGATGTCACCATCCGTGCAGCATCGGAGAAACAAGTGATCCGCGGTTTCGGTGGTATGAATCATCCGCTATGGATCGGAGACTTGACACCGGAGCAGCGGGAGACCGCCTTTGGCAACGGGGAGAATCAATTGGGCTTTTCCGTACTCCGAATCCCGATTACCGAGGATAAAACGAACTGGTACCGGGAGGTTGAAACGGCAAAGGCGGCGCAGGAGCATGGCGCCATCGTTTTCGCTTCGCCGTGGAATCCTCCTAGCGATATGGTGGAAACCTTCACGCAGGGGACCAGTACGGGCACCGGTACCACGTATGAGGCGGAGACAGGCACAGCGTTGGCCGAGTCCATAGTAGGGAACGCCTATTCCGGATATACAGGCAGCGGTTACGTGGATTTCCAGGCCGCTACCGATGCATCCGTCCAGTTTAACGGTATTACCATCGGCAGTACGGGGACCAAGAATATCAAGATCCGGTACGCCCTGCAGACGGGAACCGCTTATTTGGATGTGTATGTGAACGGGACGAAGGCGCTCAGCCAAGTGGCGTTTGCAGCCACCGGAAGTTGGACGTCCTGGGGCGAGCTGTCCATCCAGGTGCCTATGGTGAACGGGACCAGCACTCTCAAGCTGGTGACGACCGGGACGGAAGGACCGAATATCGATCACGTCCAGGTATCCCCATACGTGCAAGGAACGGCGGCGAGACGGCTGAAATACGACAGGTACGAGGATTATGCCCAATACCTGAATGACTTTGATTCTTATATGAAGAGCAACGGTGTGAACTTATACGGGATATCGATCCAGAATGAGCCTGACTATGCCCATGATTGGACTTGGTGGTCCCCCGATGAAATGCTGCGTTTTATGAAGGAGAACGCGGGATCCATTCATAACCGGGTCATTGCCCCGGAGTCCTTCTCGTATGTCAAGAAAATGTCCGATCCCCTCCTGAACGATCCGGCAGCTTTGGCCAATATGGACATTCTCGGCGCCCATACGTATGGAACGAAGTACAGTGACTTCCCGTACCCTTTGTTCGAACAAAAGGGGGCAGGCAAGGAGCTCTGGATGACGGAGGTCTATTATCCCAACAGCGAAAGCAACTCGGCGGATCGCTGGCCGGAAGCCTTGGGCGTGGCGGAGCATATGTACAATGCCATGGTCGAAGGGAACTTCCAGACCTATGTCTGGTGGTACATCCGCAGGCAGTACGGTCCGATCAAGGAGGATGGAACCATCAGCAAACGCGGATACGCCATGGCCCATTATTCGAAATTCGTGCGCCCCGGCTATGTAAGGGTGGATGCGACCCGGAACCCTGCCCCGGGGGTATTCGTCTCTGCGTATAAGGGGGATGGAAAAATAGTCATGGTTGCGGTGAACAAGGGAACATCGGCCGTCAGCCAAACCTTCGGCCTGGAGAACGGCTCCATGGCGCGGGTCGCATCGTGGATAACGGACGGCAGTAGGAGCCTGGCGGCCGGGACGCCTGTCCGGCTGTCGGACGCTTCCTTCAGCGCCGAGCTTCCCGCCCAGAGCGTGACTACCTTCGTCGCAGAACTCGGCACCCAGTCGGATCCGGCCGCCGGGCTAACGGCAGATAACAGCGTGGAGCCGGGCAGCACCTTCACGGCGACCGTAAGCTTGGACAATGTGGCGCAGAGCGCTTATGCCCAGGACCTGATCTTAACCTATGATGCCCATGTCTTCGACTATGTGAGCGCGGCAGGGGCAAGCGATAGCATCCGAATCGTGAAGGAGGAACGGGGTACGGCCGGCCAAGTGAGACTGGTTGCAGCCCATATCGGAGGGGTATCCGGCGCCAGCACACCGGTCTTGAAGGTGATCTTCAAGGTCAAGGAGGGCGTTCAGAACACGTCCGGGACGATTGCCGCGGTCCGCGTGAAGCTCGGAACGGCGCCTGCGGGAGCCGTCGTTCAAGCAGCCCCTGGCAGCAAGAGCATCTCCATTGGAGCCCCGTCTGCAGACTTGAACAAGGACGGCGCCGTGGATGTAGGCGATCTGGCGATCGCCGCTTCTCACTTCGGCAAGAACTCCGGCAGCGCGGATTGGGCAACGGCCCGGACGGCCGATCAGAACGGAGATGGCCGGATCGATATTGCGGATCTTGCCTATGTTGCTGGCAGGATGCCGGAGTAATCAGCCTGTCCCCCCAAAATAATGCAAGATCAGAATGAAAAAACAAACTAATTTTTTCTCTGTTGCGGAATGTGACGGAAATTTATAAGTTGTGCAGATCAAACTCCGTATACCTGGATTTGGAAGCGTTTTATAATGAAGCCACACCAAATGATGGTGATCCAAAAGGGAGGAATTCAAGAGATGGGAACAAAGAAAACGGCAGGCCTTCTTCTAGCTTCCGTCATGATGCTATTCTCCGCCGCATGCGGAAGCTCCGGCAGCTCTGGCTCCGGGAGCAGCTCCGCTTCTCCGGCGGCATCCACGCCACCGCAAACCGCAGCGGCAGCGGCGGCTACCCAAGCACCGGCGCCTGCAGGCAAGAAGATTACCTTGGGCTTCGCCCAAGTCGGGGCAGAGAGCGGATGGAGAACGGCGAACACCAAGTCGATCCAAGACTCGGCCAAGGATGTCGGCTTCGAGCTGAAATTCTCCGATGCGCAGCAGAAGCAGGAGAACCAGATCAAGGCGATCCGCACCTATATTCAACAGAAGGTGGACATCATTGCCTTCTCTCCGGTCGTAGAGTCCGGTTGGGATACCGTGCTGAAGGAGGCGAAGGACGCCGGCATTCCGGTGATTCTGACCGACCGGGCCGTAGATTCCAAGGATACCTCGCTGTATAAGACCTTCATCGGATCGGACTTCGTGGAGGAAGGGCGCCGCGCAGGCAAATGGGCGGTGGATACCTTCAAGAATGCCAAGGAGCAGGTGAACATCGTGGAGCTTCAGGGCACCACAGGCTCTGCGCCTGCCAATGACCGCAAAGCCGGCTTCGAGGAAGTGATCAAGTCCAATCCGAACCTGAAGATCATCGCCTCCCAAACCGGCGACTTCACCCGCGCCAAAGGCAAGGAAGTCATGCAAGCCTTCCTGAAGGCCCAGAAGAAAATCGATGTGCTGTACGCGCACAATGACGATATGGCTCTGGGCGCCATTCAAGCCATCGAAGCCGCGGGCCTGAAGCCGGGCAAGGACATCACCATCATCTCCGTGGATGGCGTGAAGGACGGCTTTGTCGCCGCCAGCGAAGGAAAAATCAACTTTATCGTCGAGTGTAACCCGCTGCTCGGACCGCAGCTGATGCAAGCCGTTAAGGATGTGCTCGACGGCAAGGAGCTGCCGAAGCGTATTGTAACCAAGGAGGGCGTCTTTACCTCCGAAGATGCCAAGCGCGAGCTGCCTAACCGCCAATACTGATCCGATCTCGGACGGTTTCAAGGAGACATAAGGAAGGGCCGTTCCATTCCGCAGCGAGGCGTGGAACGGCCCCTATCCTTGGATGGAGAGGAGTGGAAGAGATGGCAGATGAGCGGCCATTGCTGCAGATGACCGGAATCCACAAGCAGTTTCCGGGAGTTCGAGCGTTATCTGATGTAAGTTTCCGGCTGTTTCCGGGAGAAGTGCATGCCTTGATGGGGGAGAATGGAGCAGGCAAATCCACCCTGATCAAGGTGGTGACCGGGGTGTATTCCATCGATCAAGGGACGGTGGAGTTGGAAGGGCGGGCCATCAAGATCGGGAGCCCGCAGGATGCCCAGAATGCGGGTATCAGTACGGTTTACCAGGAGGTGAATCTGTGCCCCAATTTGTCCGTGGCGGAGAATATCTATATCGGAAGGGAGCCCCGAAGATTCGGCCGCATCCTATGGAAGGACATGTACCGCAACGCGGAGCAGCTTCTGAAGAAGAGGCTGAATCTGGAGATCGATGTCACCCAGCCCCTCCATCACTACTCGGTGGCTATTCAGCAGCTGGTGGCGATTGCGAGGGCCGTCAGCATCTCCGCCAAGGTGCTGATTCTGGATGAACCGACTTCCAGCTTGGACCGGGGGGAGGTCGTCCAGCTCTTCTCCGTGATGACACGGTTGAAGTCGGAGGGGCTGGCCATCCTGTTTGTCACCCATTTTTTGGACCAAGTATATGAAATCTCGGATCGAATAACCATTCTCCGCAACGGAGAATTGATCGGGGAGCATCCGGCGAAGGAGCTGCCCCGCATAGATTTGGTATCTAAGATGATCGGCAAGGAGCTCCATCTTCTGGAGGAGCTGCCGAAGACCCATGCGGAACGAAGTGTTCATCCGGAGGTTCTTCTGGATGCGTCCCGATTGGGCAAGAAGGGCTCCGTCGAATCGGTGGACTTGACCATCCGCAAGGGTGAGGTGGTAGGGATAGCAGGTCTGTTGGGCTCCGGGCGTACGGAGCTGGCCCGGCTTCTGTTTGCGGCGGACCGGCCGGACACGGGTGAGATCAAGATTGGCGGCCGCAAGGCCGTTATCCACAATCCCAGGCAGGCCATCGATCATGCCATCGCCTTTTGCTCGGAGAACCGTAAGCTGGAGGGCATCATCGACGATCTGACCGTTCGGGAGAACATCATCTTGGCGCTGCAGGCTTCCCAAGGCTGGTTCAAGACCATCTCCCGCAAGCGCCAAGAAGAGGTCGCCGATGAATATATACGAACCTTGAATATTAATCCGCCCCATCCGGAGCACTTGGTTAAGAACCTAAGCGGGGGAAATCAGCAGAAGGTGCTGCTCGCCCGCTGGCTGCTGACGGAGCCTAAGCTGCTCATCCTCGACGAGCCGACGCGGGGAATCGATATCGGCGCCAAGGCGGAGATTCAGAGGCTGGTGATGTCGCTGGCCGAGAAGGGAATGTCCGTCGTGTTCATCTCCTCCGAATTGGAAGAGGTTCTTCGGGTAAGCGATAAGATCGCGGTTCTTCGGGACCGCCGGATGATCCTGGAGATGTCGGGCGATGAGATCAGTCAGCAAAATGTGATGAAGGCCATAGCGGGAGGTTGACTTGAAATGCTGAAGCATCCATTATTCTGGCCGCTTGTCGTCCTGGGGGCATTGCTGTTATTCAATCTGGTGTATTCGCCGGATTTCTTCTCCATCCGGATGAAGGACGGGCATCTGTACGGCAGCCTGATCGATATCCTGAACTTCGGCTCGCCGCTGATCATCGTGGCCATCGGAATGACCCTGGTCATCGCCACCTCGGGCATTGATCTGTCGGTTGGCTCGGTGGTGGCGATCTCGGGTGCGATGGCATGCCTGACGATCAGTCATGGAGACGGGCAGGACCCGTTCGGGTTGATGCTGAAGGCCGTTGCCATTGCCCTGGTGCTGTCCTTGGTGCTTGGGGTATGGAATGGGTTTCTCGTGGCGCAGATCGGCATGCAGCCCATTATCGCCACCTTGATCCTGATGGTAGCCGGCCGTGGGGTGGCCCAGCTCATCACGAACGGGCAGATCATCACGGTGTCGAATGGGGAGTACAAGTACATCGGGGCCGGAACGTTGGCCACCTTGCCCTTCTCCATCTTCATCGTCATCATGGTCTTCACGGCTGCAGCCCTCCTCACCCGAAAAACCGCGCTTGGCCTGTTCATCGAATCGGTGGGCTGCAAGCCTACGGCCAGCCGTCTGGCCGGCATCCGGTCCAAGACCGTGCTCTGGGCCGTCTATATGTTCTGCGGGCTGTGCGCCGGCATCGCGGGCTTGATCCTGAGCTCCAACGTATCCAGCGCCGACGGCAACAACGCAGGATTATGGTATGAGCTCGACGCGATTCTGGCGGTCGTCATCGGAGGAACCTCCTTGAACGGCGGGCGCTTCTCCTTGGCGGGCACCTTGATCGGGGCCTTGATCATCCAAACGTTAACGACCACCATCTATATGATCGGGGTGCCGCCGGAAATTACGCTGGTCGTGAAGGCTTGCGTCGTCCTGGCCGTATGTCTCATCCAATCGGAAACCTTCCGAAGCACCATCATCGCCCGCTGGAAGACCCGGCGTTATCCGGCAGAACGGGGGCTCAAGCCGCATGCTTAAGAGACAGAATTTCCCGATATTCGTCACCATAGGATTGTTCGTGCTGTTATTCGCAGCGGGCTCCTTTCGCTATACGGGCTTTTTCTCCACCCAGGTCCTGATGAATCTGCTGATCGATAATGCCTTCCTCCTCATTGTGGCCGTCGGCATGACGTTCGTTATTGTCTCCGGTGGAATCGATTTGTCCGTAGGCTCCATGATCGCACTGACGACCATGATTTCAGCATCCCTGCTGCAATCGGGCTGGTCGCCGGTGGTGGTGATTCCATTGGTCTTGGCCTTGGGGGCCGCCTTCGGATGGGGGATGGGGGCCATCATTCATATCTTCCAGATCCAGCCCTTCATCGTGACGCTAGCCGGCATGTTCCTGGCCCGGGGACTCTGCTATGTCATCAGCATCAACACGATCACCATTGACAACGGCTTCTACACCAGCATGGCCCAGACCAAGATCCGGTTTCCCGGCGGAGACTTCATCTCGGTCAGCGTGTTGATCGCCCTGGCCGTCGTGGGGGTGGGCATCTATCTGGCACGTTATACCCGGTTCGGGCGAAATACCTATGCCCTGGGAGGCAGCGAGCAGTCGGCCCTCCTGATGGGTCTCCCCGTAGGCAGAACGAAGATGATGGTCTACATGTTCAGCGGATGCTGCTCTGCGCTGGCGGGCATCGTCTTCACCTTCTATATGCTATCGGGCTACGGGCTGCACGCCATGGGAATGGAGCTGGATGCCATCGCTGCGGTGGTGATCGGCGGCACACTCTTGACCGGCGGGGTGGGAACCATTGCCGGAACCTTCTTCGGCGTCATGATTCAAGGGGTGATCCAAACCATCATCAGCTTCGAGGGCACGCTCAGCTCCTGGTGGACCAAGATCGTGATCGGCGCCCTGCTGTTCCTCTTTATCCTGCTGCAAAAGATTCTAAGTGAGAGAAGCTGGACGAATCGGGCATAACGAATAGAAGGAGATACCGGCGGTGTAATCCCGGTATCTCCTTCTTCTATCGCATAAGGCTTACGGTGTCCGGCTCAGCGGCGTCACTTCCCGGAATCCCGTATCGATCCAAGAGGAGATGGGATTTCCCGATGAGGCATCCATCAGACTGGCGATGATCCGGCTGCCGAGAAGGTGTTCGTTCTCCGATATGACCGCATTCACCTGGCCGTTCGACAAGGCGCCTTGAACCTCGGGAGACATGCCGAAGGCCAGTGCCAGCCGCTTCAGCCCCAGCGCCTTCCATACCAGAATGGAGGTGGAGCTGGAGATCAAGTCCATGGAGACCAAGGCATCGAAGTGCGGATGATCGTCGATCATCCGCTCCAGATTCGCCAGTGCCTGCTCGCTGCGGCCTTCATGATACCGGACCTCCAGAACCTGAATGCCGGTATTCCGCTTCAGATATTGCAGCAATCCGTCCAGACGGAGCTGTTCCCGGGATAGACCGGATAGTCCGCCTTGCACCATGATCATTCCCTTGCCCTTCAATTGGCGGTTGAGAAGCTCTCCCATCAGCTCCCCCTCCTGCCTGTGGTCCGAGCCGATATAGACCGATCTCCGGCTGTCCAGAATGTCGGATTCGAAGCAGATGACGGGAATCCCCTGCCGGACGGCCTTTTCCACGAGAGGAGTTAGTGCGACGGGGTCAATGGGACTGATGGCGATGGCGGACACCCTCTGCCGGATCATATTCTCCATCATCAGGACCTGCTGCTCCAGATTCAGCTCCGCCGGCGCTTTGACGATGAGCTTGACGTGGAACTTCTTGGCGTATTCCTCCATCTGCTCGGTAATGTTCTCGTAGAACGGATTGGCCATCGGATAGAGGATGCCGAAGGTGTAAGAATCGGACGGGTCAGTATCGCGGTCTTTGGCTGCTGCGGCGTCTTCGATGCCCTTGGACGGAGCTGCGGGCGGCGCGGTGCTTCGGCACCCGGCTATAACAATCAGGAGGGCGAGCATCAGAACCATCAGGGGGAAGGAGCGGAGACGCATGGGTCAGGCCCCCTCCTCTGCCAAGCTTTCCAACGGAAGTCCGCTCTTCCTGAACTCCTTGGTCGTCATCCCGGTCATCCTCTTGAACAAGTTGGAAAAGTAGTGGGGATCGCAGTAGCCCACCTGGAATGCGATCTCATAGGACTTGGCCGATGTGGTCTGGAGGAGCTCCATCGCCTTGCGGATCCGGACCTGGGTGACATATTCAATGAAGGTCTGTCCGGTCTCCTGGCTGAATACCTTGCTCAGGTGACTGGGGCTGACTCCCGCGTGATCCGCCGCATCCTGCAGGGAGACATCGTCCTGATGGTAATGAGTGCGGATGAACTCCTTAACCTTCAGGAGCATATCGCTGTACTTGTCGATCCGGGAACGCCAAGACCAGAACTGCTCCGTCAGCCTCCTGAGATAGGCGCAGACGTCTTCCCATGCTCGGATGCTGCCGATCACCAGCTGCAGCTGTCCCAAGACCTCCTCCGAATCCGACAGCCTGCGGTACATATTCTTCGCGGAGCGGAATACTTCCAAGGTCAAGTCGTTCAGGATGTAGTACCCGATGGGGGAATTCTTCCAGTTGATATCCTTCAGCACGGCGGCATACTCCGGAATAAAGGAATCCAGCTGGTTCATCGTTCCGATCTTCAGAAATTGGATAAACCTTCCCCGGTCCAGAAATACCGATGCATCCAGCGTTCCGGACATGATCTCCCACAAGGAATGGCTGTTCTGGCGGGAGAGCCGGCGCCAGTGCATGTCTTCAGCGGCCTCCAGGAAGGAGATATGTACGTTCTGCAGGCGGTCTTGGACGCTGCCGATCCCGACGGCCAGAGTAGGATCCCCGTCCTCCATCCGAAGCAGCTGCATATCCTTGAAGGGCTGAAGCTCCTTCTGCAGCTGCTCCAGAGAATCCGCCTTCAAGATCCAGACCGTTTCCGACTTGCTGCGCTGAAAGCTCAGCTGCGAGGGCTCCCGCTGCATCGCGGAGAGGCGTTCCGCCAAGCCGCCTGCAGCTTCCTTAGACTGCAGCGCGGATGAGCCGGAGCGGTAGTCTGCGATGACGACCGTATAGAAGGAGGCCACCAAATTCAAATGCAATCCCGTGCTCAGTTGAATCGCATCGTGGGTTGTGACGAAGCCGCTGCACAGGTCATTCAACAGCTTCTGACGGGAGAGCTGAACGTGCTCGGACTCCCTGCGCTCCAGCTTCTCGATGCGGCTCTTCTCCTCCCGCTCCTGATCGATCTTGGCGCTTACTTCCCGGAGCGTCTGGGTCAGCTCAGCGGAGGAGATGGGCTTCAGGCAGTATTCGTCGATGCCCAGGCGAAGGGCCGATCGGGCATATTCGAACTCGCCATGGCCGCTTAGTATGATGATCTTCATCTCCGGGAAACGCTTGGTTACAATATTGCACAGCTCCAGCCCGTTCATGAAAGGCATAGAGATATCCGTGATGAGAATATCAGGCCGAACCTGCTCCAGAATCGGAAGAGCCACCTCGCCGTCCGAGGCGTCCCCGCAATAGATCAGTCCTTCCTTGTCCCAATCCAGGCATTCCCGAATGGTTTCCCGGAACACGATCTCGTCGTCGACCAAGACCACCTTCTTCATTGGCATCCTCCTATCTCATCGGTATTCGAAGGGTTACGGTCGTCCCCTCCGATTCCACACTCTCCACTTGCACTCCGTAGGACTCGCCGTAAAACAAGCGAAGCCGCTGGTGGACATTATGCAGCCCGAAGCCCCCGGACACTTCTTGGCCGGTGGATTCCGGAATCTGCATATTCTGAAGCTCTTCGAGCAGCTTATGCAGCCGGGCTTCCGAGATCCCGATCCCGTTATCCTCGACCCGGAACAGGATATCCTTATTCCCGGCAGTGTGGCCGCTGATCCGGATCCGCCCCTTGCCACGCTTGTTCTTCAACCCGTGATACAGAGCGTTCTCCACGATGGGCTGAAGAATCATCTTCAGGATGGGGAGCGGGTGGATGCCGGGATCGACGCATATTTCGTAGTCCAGGATGTCCCGGTACCGGGTCTGCTGAATGATGAGATAGCTCTGCAGGTGTTCGACTTCCTTCTCTATGGTGATCCAGTCTCTGCCCTTGCTCAGCCCGATCCGGAAGAAGCGGGACAGGGCCAGCACCACCTGGACCACCTGCTCCTTCTTCCCCGCCTCCGCCAGCCATAGGATCGAATCCAGGGTATTATACAAGAAGTGAGGATTGATCTGGGCTTGAAGCGCGCGGAGCTCCGCCTTCTTCAGCTCATGCTGCTCCTGAACGCATTGATCCAGAAGCATGCGGATCTTATCGATCATCGTGTTGAAGCTGTTGCCCAGATCCGTAATCTCATCGTTGCCGACGGGCATCACCTTGGCCTCCAGGAAGCCCGACGCCGCAAGCTGCATCTTCTTCTTCAGAATATGGAGGGGGAGCGTAAGGCGCTTGGTCAAGATATAATGCAGCGTCAGGGCGAAGATGATGCTCAGGACGACGCTGACCACAATCAGCTGCCGGATCGACTGGGCTTCCCAGACGATCTCCTGGAGCGGGACCAGCCCAACGATACTCCAGCCGGTCGTCTTGGACGGGCTTGCGAAGATAAACTTCGGCTTGCCCTCGGACTTGTCGACGATGTGCTTATCAGGGCCCCGAAGGATGAGGGACAAGGTCTCATGACGGGGCCATTTGATCTCCGTGCCGTTCAGTCTCGTGGGGATCAGGATGGGAGCCCCGCTTTCATCCGCCACGTAGAAAAATCCGTTCTTCCCGATGGTATTCGTATCGCAGAACCTTCTTACGATGCTGTCGTCCAGGTCGATGATGATATAGCCGATCACTTCATGGGTGACCCGCTGTTTGATGGTGGATAGGATGGAGATGACGCTGCGCCCTTGATAATCGGAGCCGTCGAGCGGAGGCAGGGCCTTCGGGTCGGAGGAGGGAATGTTCATCACGGTTTCCTTATTCTGCAGCAATTCCTTGAAGGGCTCGCCGGAGATCAATGGAATGCTGACCTGGAAGACGCCCTTCCGCTCACTGATGCCGCGCCCGTACATATTGATCATGGTGACGTTCAGTACGCTGTCGTATTGGTAAGTCTGCCGGTAGGAGTCCATGGTGCGGAGAATATCCTTGGCGTTCTCGTAGGTGTCATTCTGGGAGAATAGATATTGAAGCACTTGGGGGTTCTTCTCCAGCTCCAGGAGCTTCCTCGTGTCGGTAAAGAGACTGTCGATGTCACGGGCAAGCTGCTCCGCAAGCAGCATGGTCTGGGATTTGCTGGTGTTGAACACGGTATGGTAAGACTTCTGATAGGAGATCAAGCCCACCGTAATCAGCGGCATGCATGTCAGGATGATGAACATGGTCAGCAGCTTGGCACGCAAGCTGGATGTGATCGATCGGAACAGTTTCATGGCTGCATGGACCCCACGTTGAAGAGTGTCAAAGCCCTGGTAATTCCGATTATGAAGCAACCCCCAATAAAACGCAATCATTAGTAAAAAACTATAAGATTTGAATAAAAAAACAAACGTTTTGTTGCGATGGATGCTCTTGCCAATCTCGGGAGGCTGCGACTACAATGATCACAGGAAGCGCTGCCATAAGCGAAAAACACGGAGTAGGGGAGATGCCCTTCGATGCATAAGATGTCGCACAATACGCCGCGAATGGCGGCCTGGTTATGGATGATCCTGGGGATGGTGCTGATGGTATCCGGCTGTCTGCGCGGGAACGGTACCGAGCCGGCCGGGGAAGAACGCGGCAGACAAGCTGCGATCGGGGAGCTGAGAGGGCTTGCCGGGGAAGGGGAAGCGGATTCGATCGTACTCGGCTTCTCCCAGTTGGGCTCCGAAAGCGATTGGAGGAAGGCCAATACGCTGTCCATCCAAACTTCCGCCCGTGAATCAGGAATTCTCCTGGAGTTCGCCAATGCTGAGCAATCCCAGGAAAGGCAATTCGAAGCCATCCGTTCTTTTATTCGGAAGCGTGTGGATGTCATCGCCCTAGCGCCTGTTGTCGAGGAGGGCTGGGATGCCATCCTGGAGGAGATCCGGCAAGCCGGAATTCCGGTCATTATCATTGACCGATTGGTGAAGGTGAAGGATCCGTCCATGTATGTTTCCTTCATCGGGTCGGACTTCTATCTGGAGGGCCAGAAGGCTGGGAAATATGTGCTCGATAAGCTGGCTGACATCACCGGACCTGCCGGCATCGTGGAATTGAAGGGTACGGAAGGCTCCACGCCATCCATCGACCGGGGGAACGGGTTCCGGGCCGTCATGGCGAAGCGGCCGGATCTGCAGCTCCTGGAGAGCGAATATGCGGATTTTACTTACGACCGGGGCAAAGAGGTCATGGCCCAATATCTGCACAGGCAGGGCAGCCGCATCCGGGTGCTGTATTCCCATAACGATGACATGGCGCTTGGGGCCATAGAAGCAATTGAAGAATACGGGCTGCGTCCGGGGCGGGACATCATCATCGTCTCGGTGGACGGGACGAAGCGGGCGCTGGAGCAGCTGGCTGCAGGCAAGATTAACAGCGTCGTCGAATGCAACCCTCTCTTGGGACCCGGTCTGATGCAGGCGGTCAAGGAGCTGATGGACGGGCGTACCTTGCCCAAGCGCATCGTAACACCCGAGACCATCTTCACGGAAGTGACCGCGGAGCTGGAGCTGGAGAACCGGACCTATTAAGGAAGCTGACCATCCTGGAGGTGGCAACGAGGAGCCGGTTCCCCTGGTTCCGAGGAGCTGCAACGATAAATTAAGGGGCCTCCGGTGAAGCCCTCTTCACGGCTTTCAGGTCATACAGTCCATGTCCCCGCCCAATGACGAAATCCGGCTGGCCCTTGGCACGGCCTTGGCGGTGAAGCTCCAGATGGGCCTCGCTCTTCTCCCAGTTCTTCCAAGCCTCCTCGGATTCCCAGCGGATCAGAAGCAGCACCTCTTCTTCACCGCGCCGCACCTGCTTGACGAGAATGGATTGATCCACGAAGCCGGGCGCCTTCTCGAGGGGCCCCTCCTGGCTAAAGCGATTTACCACCTGCTCGGAATAGCCTTCCTTGACCTGAATCGATTTCAATTCGATAAACATCTGCAACCACCGCTCCTTAAGTCCAAAATGACAACCAATCCCTTCCATTATATTGAGAATGATTATCATCGTCAATGATAAACTAGGGACTATGCAAGAGGGGAGGCTGCCCCGTTATCCAAGATAGATCTTCCGGTATTGGTTGGGACTGATCTGCTCCAGCTTCTTGAAGACGGTGCAGAAGTAATTGGCATCCTCGAAGCCGGCCCAAGCGGCAATCTCCTTAATCTGCATATGCGGGTTCGCAAGGAGAAGCTCCTTGCTCTTCTTGATCCGGACGGAATGGATGTATTGGAAAATCCGGTTATTCGTGGTTTTCTTGAACACGGTGCATAGGTGCTGCGGGGAGAAGCCTGTAATCTCGGCCATCAGCTCCAGGGTAAGAGGCTTATGAAAATTCTCTTCGATATAATCGAACAAGGGTTTTAGCTTGTGGTTCAGGCTTGTGGCGCTGTGATCCGGATGGGCAGAGGCATACTGCACCATATCGGTCAGGAGGGAGTAGACGACCTTGGAGCATTGGATGCCTTGCAGCGGCCGATCCGATTGAAGGATTTCCAATGCGTTCTGAATATGGGACAGAAACAGATCGGGCCTCGATACATATAAGGCGCAGGAGGATTCGATCCCGGCGTTATGCTCGATGAACGGCCCCACCTGGTGGCCATCGAAGACGATCCAATCCACGATCCAGGAGGAGCTTATGGCGTAATACTCATGAGGGATGCCCTTCAACAGCAGCATGGCCATGCCTTCCTTCAACCGGAAAGTGTTCCCCCCGGTGATCAGCTCTCCTTCCCCTTCGACGCATTGAATCCATTGGTACATATATCCGACAGGGCGTACGACATGCTCCTGACTCCAAGTAGATCCCACATCAATAAGATAATAGGGAAGCCTCTTGTCCGTATCCGTAATGACCGGTATGTGTCTTTTCATGAGAATCCCGCCTTAATATTTTCGAGTTGTCCTTAATATCGTTAGATTGTTAGGCGTAAAGGTCGGTCCTATAATGTGAATATATCAGAGTGTCAAGCGCTAGACAACGAAAGGATGGGAGCTCATGAGCCGAAGAGAGACCCTGATCATGAACGGATGGGAATTCACGTTGAAGGAGCCGGAGGATTCGCACTTCGTGCCGGTACAGCTGCCGCATGATTGGGCCATTACCGCCCCGATCAACCGGAATATGAAGGAGGGGGAGCCCCAGGGCTTCCGAGACCGGTGGGGGATCGGGTGGTACAGAAGAAAGCTTGAACTAGCGGAGATCAAGCCGGGCTATGTGTATCTGCTGCAATTCGACGGGGTATACGAGAACAGTACGGTATGGGTGAACGGCCAGGAAGCCGGGGGGCGCAAATACGGCTATTCCCGATTTACACTGGATATCACGGCTTACATTCATGAAGGCGTCAATCGGATCTTGGTGAAGGTGGATAACACCGCCCATCCGGCGGACCGGTGGTATTCGGGAGCCGGCATCTACCGGACCGTCAAGCTGCTGGAGCTGAATCGGCATCATCTGAATCCCGAGGACATTCAGGTGAAGACCGCAATCGACGGCGATACGGGGATCGTAACCATCCAGACCGGCGTCCGTTCCTTGGTCAAGGCCTGTCTTGCGGATGGGAGCGTGCGGATAACGGGTGAATCGGATAACGGGGTCATCCGGCTGGACATTCCGAACGTCAAGCGGTGGAGTCCGGATGAGCCCCACTTGTACCGGCTGGAGCTGTCCCTGTACGAGGGGGATGAACCCGTGGATACCTGCGAATTGCGGATTGGAGTAAGGGACATTCAATGGATTCCCGGTAAAGGGATGTCGGTGAACGGCCGGATCACCAAGATCAAGGGATTCTGCATCCACCAGGATGCAGGCTGCCTGGGAGTGGCCGTCCCGCCTGAAATCTGGAGAGACCGGCTCATTGCCTTCAAGGCCATGGGCTGCAATGCCATCCGGACGGCCCACCACATGCCGGCAGCCGAATTGCTGGATCTGTGCGACGAATTGGGACTGTTCGTCTATGAGGAACCGTTCGACAAATGGACGGGCGGCTCGTACCGAAGGTATTTTGAGACGGAATGGCAGAGGGATCTGGAGTGTATGGTGAAGCGGGACCGCAACCGTCCGTGCATCTTCATATGGGGCGTCGGGAACGAGGTGGAGCATCAAGGGCAGGAATCCATGCTCCAGATCCTTAGGATGCTCAAGGAGCATCTGCTTGCCCTGGACGATACGAGACCGGTCACCTATGCCATGAACCCTCACTTCAAATACGAAAGCAACGTGGATCTCTCCCAAGTGAAGGATATTCAGCAGTTTGTCGATGAGGTCAGCGATACGGAGATTGAAGACCTGGACGAGAAGGTGGAGCGAATCCGGAGAATCGGCGAGATCGTGGATGTGATCAGCTGCAATTACCAGGAGCAATGGTATCCGGCCATCCATAAGGCCATTCCGGATAAGCTGATTCTGGGAACGGAGACGTACCAATTCTTCCGCGGTCATCCCGGCCAGATGCAGAATTACAGCGAGGACGTGCCTTGGATGGACGTGGAGAAGCATGATTATGTGATCGGCGGCATGCTCTGGACGGGCATCGATTACTTAGGCGAATCCATGGGCTATCCCGCCAAAGGCTGGGCCGGCTCCCTGTTCTGGACGAATAACGAGCGTAAGCCGCTGTCGTATCTCTATGAAAGCTATTGGTCCGATAAGCCGATGGTTTACCTGGCCGTCATGGACTACTCCTTGCAGGATGAAGGGGTGAAGGAGCATTGGGATGCCCCCAGATACGCGAGCCATTGGAACTTCCCGCAGTTCCACAAGACGGTGATTCCGTATATGATCGCCACTAATTGCGACGAGGTCACCTTGGAATTGAACGGGAAGCGGATCCACGAGAAGCCCCCCGCATCGTATCCCAGCCGGATGATGACAGGCTATCTCCCCTATCTGCCGGGAACCGTAACGGTCCGAGGCTTCATCGGCGGAGTCGAGGCTTGCTCGTACACGCTGAGAACGGCAGGGCCGGCTGTGAAGCTCGGGTTCGATCTGGAGGTATTAAGGCTCGGGGCCGGCAGCGGCCATCAGAAATTATTCACGGTCCGGGCGAAGGACAGCGAGGGCATCCCGGTATTCCGGGAAAGCTCCAAGGTCGCCTTCCGTGTGGAGGGACCTGCCGAGATCGTGGCGGTGGACAACGGGGACCTCTGTTCGAGCGAGACCTATGACAACTCCTGGATGCATATGTACCATGGGGCCGTCAGTACGGTCCTCCGGTTCACCGGAGAGAAGGGAAGGGTCGTCTTATCCGCCTTCTCGGAAGGTATGGCCGCCGCCCAGTTGGTTATTCATATCGTCTAAGCCGCAGAAAGACCACCTCGCGTGGTCTTTTTTTCTTCTGTTCCTACTCCGCGGCGGCACCGTATAGCTTCCGGTAGGTGTCCGGGGTCATGCCTTCCTTCCTGCGGAAGGTGGACACGAAGTGGCTGGCGTCCCGGAACCCCACCGCCTCCCCGATGCGGCGGACCGTCCAATCCGGCCGGGAAGGGAGCCATTCCTTGGCTTTGCGGAGCCGCAGGTGAATGAGATAGGCATAAGCCGATTGGCCGAACAGCTCGCGGAATAGGCTGTTCAGCTGACGCTCTCCGGTCCCGAGCCGCTCCGCCATCTCCGCCAGCCCGATCCTCGGGTTGGCGAATTCGTGGTCGAGCCAGCTCAGGAGACCTTGAATCCGCTCCAGCCGCTTCGAGATGGAGGGACGGTTGTCCATGCGGGCATCGGTCCGGAGCAGAGTCAGGAACCGGTACAAATCCGCCGAAGACTGCCATCCCGACGGATCGCCCCCCGACTCGGCGAACGCCAGCATGCTCTCCAGGTGGGCGGTGATCCGATCGTGCTCCTCCTCCCATTGGAACCGCAGGGAGGTCTTCCAATCGAAGGAATGAACGAACGCTTCGGCCATGCTGCCGTGAAAGGTGATGTATCCGGTCCGCCACAGGCTGCTAATGGCCTGGTACCGATGGGGGACGCCCGGCGCCAGAAGGACGCCGGTATGCACAGGCAGCCTCCAGGTTTGGCCGTTGGCCGTTAGTTCCCCTTCCCCCTCCAGGGTCTGCAGCCAATGGAAATGGGGATAGCCGCCCGGACGGATGAAGATCTCTTGATCGGGCTTCATTCCGATGGTTTCCAGCTGCAGGGGAAGCGTTTCCGCCGGGAAGGCAGGAGCCACATGGCGTATCATAGGGAACCTCCAGATTTTTATATGCAAAATCCTATATTTTATATGGGAACGGGTGAAAATGCGACTTAAAATAGAGTTGTATATTGTATTTTTATCATATCTGATGATAGGCAACAAGCGTGGTAAGTATAATCTAGGGAGGCACGATCATGCAGCATAAGAAAAAAGGCGGCTTCACCCTTCCGGGGGAAGCGGGATACGAAGCATTGACGCTGGAATTGGCCAATCGCTGGGGGGCCGACGTCATCCGCGACAGCGACGGCACGGCCTTATCCGATGAGATATTGAACGCAGGCTACGATATTTACTCCACGATCTGCATCATTCGCGATCATAACGAATGGGCGAAGCGGAACCCGGACAAGCTCCAGATGACCTTCCTGATGACCCAGCCCGTGGTAGCGGCTGAATCGGAGCTTGCCATATCTCTTATGCAGGACTTCTTCGCGGAGCAGTTCGCCGTCAGCGAGACCCCGGATTCGCTCCGGTACTGGCAGGTCTTCGACCGTACAACCGGGAACGAGGTGCCCCGGGAGAAGTGGACCTACGACAGCGCCGCGCAGCGTGTGCTGGTGCATGGGGCTGCGCTATGGCATACTTATACGGTCAGCTTCCTGGCGTACCGGATCTGGGAAGAGATCTCCATGTACAACCATACCACCAACAATTGGGACAAAGAGCATCTCATGCAGATCGACCCGATCTACCCGGAAACGCAGGAATACCTGCTGAACTGGCTGGAGAATTGGTGTCTGGCCCATCCGGCCACCAACGTGATCCGCTTCACCTCCATGTTCTACAATTTCGTCTGGATCTGGGGCAGCAGCGAGAAGAACCGGCATCTCTTCACGGATTGGGCCTCCTACGACTTCACCGTCAGCACAAGGGCGCTGGACCTGTTCGCCGAGCGCTACGGCTACCGGCTGACTGCGGAGGATTTCGTCAACAAGGGCAAGCTGCGGACCACCCATACGGTGCCTGACCAGCACAAGCTGGATTGGATGGCGTTCATCAACGACTTCGTCATCGAATACGGCAAGAAGCTCATCGATATCGCCCACAAGCACAACAAGCTGGCGTACGTCTTCTATGACGACAGCTGGGTCGGCATCGAGCCTTACAACGGACGGTTCGCGGAATTCGGCTTTGACGGAATCATCAAATGCGTGTTCTCCGGCTTCGAGGCCCGTCTGGGCTCCGGCGTCGAAGGGGTCAAGACCCACGAGCTGCGGCTGCATCCGTATCTGTTCCCGGTCGGGCTGGGCGGACTGCCTACCTTCATGGAAGGCGGCGACCCTACGCTGGATGCCAAGAAGTTCTGGAACAACATCCGCCGCGCCTTATTGCGGGCTCCTGTGGACCGGATCGGACTGGGCGGGTATCTGCATCTGGTGGAGCCGTATCCCGACTTCGTCGATTATATCGAGAAGATCGCGGACGAATTCCGCTTGATCCGGGATCTGCATGCCGACGGCAAGCCGTATGCCCTGAAGCCCAAGGTGGCCGTGCTGACCGCTTGGGGCAAGCTCCGCAGCTGGACCTGCTCCGGCCATTACCACGAGCAGCCGGGGCTGGACCTGATCAATGTCTTGGAGAGTCTGTCCGGATTGCCGTTCGAGGTGGAGTTCCTGAACTTCGACGAGATCCGGAACGGGGTACCCGACGGTATCCAAGTCATCATCAATGCAGGGACGGCCGGCAGCGCATGGAGCGGCGGAGAGCTGTGGAACGATCCTTCCGTCATCGAGGCTCTCACCGGCTGGGTCTATAGCGGCGGAGTCTTCCTCGGAATCAATGAGCCTTCCGCGGCTCCGGGACAGGATCGGCTGTTCCGCATGGCTCCCGTATTGGGGCTGGACAAGGACACTGGCGAGCGGATCAGCCATGGCAAGTGGCCTGTAGCCGCCCAAGGCGGAGAGGTGTCCGTACCGGGAGACTTGACGGAGCAGAAGGGCTTGTATCTGACCGACGGCAAGGCCCAGGTATTGGCGGAGCAGAACGGCAGCCCGCTGGCTGCGGTCCATGACTTCGGCAGCGGCCGGGGCGTGTATCTGTCCTCCTACACCCATTCCGTTCAGAACGCCCGTCTCTTGATGGATCTGATCCTGCATGCCGCCAAGCAGCCGGCTTCTCCGGACTATGTGACGGATAACGCGGCGACGGAGTGCGCTTATTATCCGGCCAGCAGCACCTTGATCATCATCAACAACAGCGATGCGGAGCAGACCGCTTCCGTCCGCACAGACAAAGGCACCGTTACCCAAACCCTGGCAGCTTACGACACCGTTATTCTTAAGGTGTGACGAATCGGCCGGGCTCATTACAACAAGAGGGAGAATGATCCTATGGCATACCGGAAAGCATTGACCATGAAGATATTCGAGGGGCGCGCGGAAGAGTATAAGAAGCGCCATGATGAGCTGTGGCCGGAGATGAAGGCCATGCTCTTGGACCATGGAATCACAACCTATTCCATCTATCTGGACGAGAAGACGGGCATCCTGTTCGCCTATCTGGAATACGAGAGTCAAGAGCTGCATGACAGCATCTCGAGTGAGCCAATCTGCAGAAAATGGTGGGACTACATGAAGGACATCATGGAGACGAACGAGGATCACAGTCCTATCAGCTTCGACCTCCGGGAAGTCTTCCATATCGAGAAATAAGCTCGCATGAATACGAGGTCTCCGCTCACAGAAATAGCCCCTTTCGGGGCTATTTCTCGTTTAGAGCGACCCGAACAGGCGCGTGCACTCCAACATTTCGTATGGTTTACCCTTCGTTTACGGTCACCGGCTTGAAGGCCGACTCCTTGGACTCCTCCTTGGCTTGGGAGGTCTTCTTGATGAAGAAGGAGAGCAGCAGAGCCAGGATGCCGATGGCGACAATCACGAGGTACGCGTCGTTGATGCCCTTGATCGTAGCATCCAGAATCAACTGCTTCTGACCTGCCGCGTCCGTGGCGCCGCCCGACATCATCAGCTCCTTCACGTGAGATTTGGTTCTGTCGGTCATGACGGTGACGAGGAGCGAGGTGCCGACGGCTCCCGCCACCTGGCGGATGGTGTTGGAGATGGCTGTGCCGTGAGCGTTCAACCGGTTCGGCAGCTGGTTCAGGCCTGCGGTCTGGATCGGCATTAGGAACAAGGCCATCCCGATTCGGCGCCCGGTAGACATCAGGATCAGATAGGTGTAGCTGGTGGAGCCCGTCAGATTCACGAAGCCCAGGGTGGTGGCGATGGTAATGACGAGACCGATGACGGCCAGCCACTTGGCTCCGAACCGGTCGAACAGCTTGCCGGTAACGGGCATCAGAAGCCCCATCACCAGGGCGCCCGGAAGCAGGAGCAGGCCGGATTCCACCGGGGTGAAGCCGCGGGTGTTCTGCAGGTACAGCGGCAGGAGCATCATGTCCGCGTACATCACCATCGTGACGGCCACATTGATGATGGTGGTCAAGGTGAACATGTTGTACTTGAACGCGCGAAGCTCAAGAAGCGGCTCCTTGGAGACGAGCTGCCTCCAAGTGAAGAGGGCCAAGCCGACCACACCGGCACTAAGGGTGGCCAGGACTTCCGCGCTGTCCCAGCCGGCGCTTCCCGCACGGCTGAAGCCGTAGAGGAGGGCGCCGAAGCCCGCGGTAGAGAGCAGCAGGCCGGCAACATCCAGCTTGGCGGGGGTCCGCTCGGAGATGTTCCTCAAGTAGATGGTTCCGCAGATCACCACGATGACGGCCAGCGGGATCATCCCGTAGAACATGACCTGCCAATCATAGTGCTCCAACACATAGCCCGCGAGCGTCGGCCCTACGGCCGGGGCGAAGATGATGGCGAGGCCGACCATACCCATGGCGGCCCCTCTTTTTTCGGGGGGGAAGAGGGCTAAGATGACATTCATGAGCAGGGGCATAATAATGCCGGCACCGGCAGCCTGGATCAGACGTCCGGTCAAGAGCGACGGGAAGTTGCCCGCCAGGGCGGATACGACCGTTCCGATCAGGAAGATGACCATGGAGCTTAGGAAGAGCTGGCGCGTCGAGAACCGCTGCATGAAGTAGGCGGTAATCGGGATCAGCACGCCGTTCACCAGCATGTATCCGGTGGTCAGCCATTGGGCGGTGGTGGCCGAGATGCCGAAGTCCTTCATCAGCTCCGGTGTGGCAACGCTCATGATGGTCTGGTTCAAGGTGGCCAGGAAGGCGCCCAGGATCATGATGAATAGGATGGGGCCCTTCTTGATGGAGCTGCGCTCCAAAGGCGGGGTATGGCTCATTTCCACTCCAGTCCTTTCTCTTTGTCTATAGATTTAATTTACAACCTGTTGTATAATCCACGATGTATAAATTAGATTATAGCGCCGGAGCGGTCATTTACAAGCAACGATTTTCGAGGAAATGTTGATTAGTTTACAGTGCGATTCGATCTGTAGCATAGCTGAGAGAAATACGACAGGGATGATGACAATTGTCAATAATCATTCTAATGAATAGGAAGGAGAGCCGTTATGGAGACTGCCAAACCGCGATTGGATCCACGGATTATCCGGACCCGTCAGCTGATCCGGGAGGCCTTCGTCGAGCTGTTGGAGGAGATGGATATCGATAAGATCTCGGTGAATCGCATCGCCGAGCGCGCCACGATCAATCGGGTCACGTTCTATCTGCACTACAAGGATATTCCGGACATGATCGACAAGATGGCAGAGGAGATGATCGAAGAGATCCGCCGGGCCCTGTATCATTCCCCTCCCTCCGCATCCAAGACGGAGAACGGGGAGGAGCCGGTTATTCTCGGACTGCTGGAGCATTTCGCAGAGCATGCCAAATTCTATAAAGTGATCCTGGCCTCCAGACGAACGCCCGTATTCACGGAGAAGCTGAAGGTCTTCCTGACGGAAAGCATCAGTGCGCGCTTCGAGAGCCAACCTCCTTCCGAGATGGGGGGAATCCAGAAGGAGATTGCCATCTGGTACGGGACCTCCGCCTTGATCGGAACCATCGTGTCCTGGCTGCGGGCGGACATGCCCTATACGCCGGCATACCTGGCCCGGCAGTTTAGGTTGCTAAGATCCCTCCACATGGGGCGGAGCTAGCCTTCAACAAGGTTGGGCGAGCCGCATTTTATGTTGTCAATATTTTTTCCGTCGGGCGACAGCCGACTGGAGGAATTTGTCTGCAGAGCGAGAACTAATGAACGAGAGAAGAGAGCCGGCTATGAAAGGAAAGAATGTGGTCATGAACCGTATTCCGTGGTTGATCGGCTTTTCCATGATCTTGTTGTATCTGGTTGTCGGCTGGGGCTGGTATGATGCGGAGTCAGTCCGGTATCTGGCGGGCATCAATGCGCTGCAGACGCTGGCCGCTCTGTATGCGGCGGTTCTATTATGGCGTTTGTACCGGATGAACCGAAGGCGTTATTGGCTGAGTTACAGCCTTGGTGTGCTGTTCTACTTTTTCGCCCAGGTCTACTGGACGGTCTTCCTCCTCGTTCAAGGGAAAGAGCCCGGCTCCTTCGGCATTCCGGAAGTGCTCTGGATGCTCCAATATCTGTTCTACCTGCAAGCCCTGTACCGGCAAAATAAGATCAGCCGCAGGAGGCCGGCTCTTCGGTTTTCACTGGACGTGCTCCTCTTCATGACGGTTGCCACAACCGTGTATTGGCGATTTATCATCGAGCCGCTGTCCTCCGGTTTCACAGACGCTGAAAGGTTCTTCCACTTGTATTGCTCCTCCGCCAATACGGTGATTCTGCTCGGGCTGTTCCTTCTCTTCATCTATGAGCGGGACTCCAATGATGCTCGTGCGACGCTGCTCCTGATGGCGGGATTCTTGACGAAGTCAAGCGGGAATACGATCGGGCTGCTGCTCTTCTACCGTTACGATGGGACCGGGATACCGGGTTGGCTTCCCGACCTTTGTTGGTTCGGAGGGCTGATGCTCCTGGGGATGTCCGCCGCCGCAGCGGGCACCCGATCCGAGCGAGCTTCTCCTCCGGCACAGGCCGGCAGGTGGTATACGGGCAAGCGGTATATACCCCTGATGGCGATTTTTTTGCTGTTGATGATCTTTGTGGTTGGGGACCAACCTCTATCGGCCGGCTTGATAGGATTGTTGGTGGCCTTCGTCATCTTGCTGGTCCGGCTGCTTGTGGAAATTCAGGATTACAAGCAATCCGAGCAAGCGCTGATCCGGTCCGAGAAGCTATCCGTCGTCGGACAGATGGCCGCCGGGGTGGCCCATGAGATCCGCAATCCCCTTACGTCTCTCAAAGGGTTCACGCAGCTGCTCTACAGGAGCTCGGAAGCCAACCGCAGATACTGCGAGCTCATGCTCACGGAGCTGGAGCGGATCAATTACATCGTCGGCGAGTTCATGCTGCTCTCCAAGCCGCAGCAAAGCCAGAATCTGCGGCCGCACAGCGTGCAGGAAATTCTGACGGATCTCATCCCGATTGTGGAGGCGCAAGCCATCATTCATGATGTCGTGATCGAGGTAGAGCGCACACCCGAGCTGCCACCGGTTCTGTGCGACGCGCGCCAAATCAAGCAGGTGTTCCTGAATGTATTGAAAAATTCGATCGAAGCGATGCCGGACGGCGGCAGGCTGGTCGTATCCTTCCATAGCTCCGGGATGGAGATCATCGTCACGGTTGAGGATGAGGGAAACGGCATTCCGGAAGTGATCCTGCACCGGCTGGGCGAACCGTTCTTCTCCACCAAGGATACGGGAACCGGATTGGGGCTGATGGTCTGCCAGAACATCATCCAATCCCACCGGGGCTCGCTTACGATCCGGAACCGTCCGGTCAAAGGCGCCGTCGTGAGCATCCAATTGCCGGCGCTTTCATAATGTGAGCAAGCCGGAGGCTTCTGCCTCCGGCTTTTTTTTGGCGCGGAGGTCCGTCCTTCCGGCAGGGAACCCTCGATTGTGGGAAAACGTAAGACATTGTATAGTACTAAGGTAACCGTATGTTGCGAGCAAGAACCATACCCACGGAAGTCGCAGTCGCAGGCCGCGCGGAAAGGACGACCTCATGAGCACGAACCAACTCGAGCAATTCAAGCAGCTTCGCACCCTCCTGACCCGATTCATGATGATGTACAAGTTTGCCTTGCAGGAAGTGGAGACGAAGATCGATATCCTGCAGGAGGAGTTCCAGCTTCTTCACGAATACAACCCCATTGAGCATACCAAGTCCCGTATCAAGACCCCCGAGAGCATCATGAAGAAGATCTACCGTAAAGGAGCCATCCATTCTCTGGACGATGTGCGGGAGAGCATCAAGGACATTGCGGGAATCCGGATCACCTGCTCCTTCGTGTCGGACATTTACCGCATCAGCCGGATGCTTCAAGATCAGAGCGACCTGGAGATCGTGTCCGTCAAGGATTACATCAAGAATCCGAAGCCCAACGGGTACAAAAGCCTGCACCTCTTGGTCAAGGTCCCGGTCTTCATGTCGGACCGGCAGGAATCCGTATACGTGGAGGTGCAGATCCGGACCATCGCCATGGATTTTTGGGCCAGCCTGGAGCATAAGATCTTCTATAAATATAACGGCACCGTTCCTGAGCGGCTGCTTGATGAATTGAAGGAAGCCGCCATAACGGCCACGGAGCTGGACGGGAAGATGGAACGGCTCCACGAGGAGGCCAACCGGATCAAGAGTGAACAGACCGGAGGCGAAGGGCTTGCGTCCGAATTATTCGGCGGGGCTGCCAAGCTTCCGATCCCGGACCATTTCCTGGCGCTGCTCGGCGGCTCGGACGAGTAAGCGGCCTGCGGACGGCGCTGACCGTTCCCAGAAGAAGGAGGGATCCCTTTGGACATCGGCAATCTGGTTACGCTTATCGTCTCTATCGTGACGGTCGGCAATATATTGCTGGCCGGCGTCGTGGTCTTCATCGAACGAAGGGATATCGGGGCAACCTGGGCCTGGCTGATGGTCCTGTTCTTTATCCCGCTGCTGGGCTTCCTCTTCTATATCTTTTTCGGCCGGCAATTAACGAAGAAGAATTTCTATAACCTGTCGTCGGAGGAGCGCGCTTACCTGCAAGCTGCAGCCGATGAGCAGCTGACGCATATCCATTCGTTCGGGCCGTTGTCGGAGAAGTATGGGGATCTCATGCAGATGAATCTGAGCTCGGCCAATGCCACGGTGACCACGGACAACGAGGTGGAGGTCTTCCATGACGGGAAGGCGAAGTTCGAATCCTTGTTTGAGGATATCCGGAATGCGGAGAAGGAGATCAACGTCCAATATTACATCATCCAGCGGGACGGATTGGGCAAGCGTCTACGGGACGAGCTGACCCGTAAGGCTAAGGAGGGAGTGAAGGTCCGGGTTCTCTACGACGAGATCGGGTCGCGGCGGATCTCCCGTTCCTTCTTCCGGGAGCTGCTGGCCTATGGCGGGGAAGCGGAGGTGTTCTTCCCGTCCTGGTTCAGACTGGTGAATTTCCGGATCAACAACCGGAATCACCGGAAGCTGTGCATTATCGACGGGAAAACCGCCTACATCGGAGGCTTCAACGTCGGGGAGGAATATCTGGGCTTGGATCCGAAGATGGGCTATTGGCGGGATACGCATTTGCGGATCACGGGTGAAGCGGTCCGCAACATTCAGGGCCGATTCGTATTGGACTGGAAGAAGGCGGCGCACCGCAAAAGCATCCACCCGGAGGAATTCGTCTTCCGGTCGGACCTGCACACGGGGAGCAGCACGGTCCAGATCATCTCCAGCGGCCCGAATTCCGAGACGGAGCATCTGAAGAATATGTACCTGAAGCTGATCACGACGGCGAAGAAGAGCATCTTCATCCAGTCTCCGTATTTTATTCCCGACTCCAGCTTCATCGATGCCTGCAAGATCGCGTTGTTATCCGGCGTCGACATCCGAATCATGATTCCGAACAAGCCGGACCATCCCTTCGTGTATCCGGCGACGCTGGCCCATGCGGGGGAGCTTCTCCCCTATGGCATTCGTGTCCTGCAGTATGAGAAAGGGTTCCTGCACGCGAAGACCATCGTCGTGGATCAGGAGGTGGCCTCCGTCGGGACGGCCAATATTGATACGCGGAGCTTCCGCCTGAACTTCGAAGCCAACGCGCTGGTCTATGACGCGGAGGTGGCCAAGCGGCTGCACGCTCTGTTCCTGAAGGACAGCGAGGACTGCTCGGAGCTCACTCTGGAGCGGTACAGAGGCAGGAGCCGGATGGATAAGTTCAAGGAAGCGGTGTCGCGGCTGCTGTCCCCGATTCTATAGGGGCTGCAGCCGGTGGAGGGGCTTAGGCGAGGGCCGCAGGCAGGACGCAGCAGGAGTTAAGGAGTTAAGGCGGTGAGACGCCTTAACTCCGACGCTGCCGGGTCTAGACCCGGGTTAAGGCTTGCAGCCGCCTTAAGCTGCGCAAGCAGCCGGGTCTTGGCCCGGCTATTCGCATGTAAGGCGGTGAGACGCCTTAACTCCGACGCTGCCGGAGCTAGACCCGGGATAAGGCTTGCAGCCGCCTTAAGTTGCGCAAGCAGCCGGGTCTTGGCCCGGCCTTTCGCAGTTAAGGCGGTGAGACGCCTTAACTCCGACGCTGCCGGAGCTAGACCCGGGTTAAGGCTTGCAGCCGCCTTAAGCTGCGCAAGCAGCCGGGTCTTGGCCCGGCCTTTCGCATTTAAGGCGGTGAGACGCCTTAACTCCGACGCTACCGGAGCTAGCCCCGGGTTAAGGCTTGCAGCCGCCTTAAGCTGCACAAGCAGCCGGGTCTTGGCCCGGCTCCAAGCCCCCCCCTGGTCGGGCCGAGGACGCTCCCCATTCAAGCAATAAGGGTCCATTGATTTTGCACTGGCAAACGGAGGGTTAGAAACCGAATATTGAAGTCAGGGACAACGCGCAACCGGTTTGTTCCATCTTTATGTATGCGCTTTCACAAAGGGGGCCATGGGGAAGCTGATACGGAGATGGCGCCACAAGGCTCGGGCCTAAGAATTCTCCGGGGCGGATGAATACAGTGTACTATGTATCATCCGGTTACGAAGGAGACGTCATCCATGCGCCAAGTGGCCTCGAAGTGGCAGAAGTTCATCATCCTGCAGAAACATCCCGGTCTGGCCAGGCATATCCCCAGGATGGACCGGTTCACCATGCCGAAGCTCTTGGCCATGCTCCGGCAGTACCCCTTTGTGGTCGCCAAGCCTGTTGTGGGAACCGGTGGGAAGGGAGTGGTCCGCATCAGCCGGACGGGAGCAGGCTTCGAGATCCGGCATGGAACCTCAATCCGCACCGCCTCTTCCCCCGTCCAGCTGGAGGGGATTCTGAACGAGATCCGCCGGGGGCGGGCCTACATGCTTCAACAGGGCATCCCCTTGACCAGGGTTGACGGAAGGCCGTTGGATTACCGGGTGAAGCTGGTGAAGGAGAACGGCCAGTGGCACATCCGGGCCGTCGTCGCCCGGCTGGCCCATCCTTCGCTCTTCGTCACCAATCTGTGCAGGGGGGGCTCCTTGATCGGCGGCAGGCGGGCCCTGCACATGACGTTTCCACAGCGATTGGCCCGCGACAAGCATGCCACGATGGTAGGCGTCGCCCGGACGGGGACGGCCCTCCTGGAGCAGCAGCTCCCGGGCATCGGCGCGCTGGGCTTCGACTTCGGCATCGACCGGTCGGGCACCGTGTGGATTCTGGAGGTCAACACACGGCCGCATTAAGGTGGCCGTGTGCTCCGGTCCTTACAGGGTATAGAATCTAGTCTTGCGGCTGCAAAGTTTATATCCCCCATGCGGAATGGTTTCTGTTATATTCACATATTGTGTTATGGTGAACCTACTCCGATGAAACCAAAGGTAACGAACTCATGAATCCTACGCCCCTGAGACTTCGTATTCGGTATCTGCCCGGGCTTCTGGCCATCGTCCTGTTGGCCGGATGTATGGGCAACGCCAGTGCGGAGAGAACGAAGATGACCGAGCCCACCGGTCCCGTCGTAACCGTTTCCCCAGCACCGACCGTTCCGGAATCGCCGTCCCCTTCTCCCATTACGGAGATCGAGCACGAAAACGGCAAACCCAAGGAAGAGACCACAGGCAAGGAGCCGGCCCGCAAGTCCAAGCTCCAGCCCGAATATTCCGTCGCCAAGGGCACGGTGGCGATTACCGTCGACGACGGCCCGACCAAGCATACCCCGGAGCTCCTGAAGGTGCTGCGGGAGGAGAAGGCCAAGGTCACCTTCTTCTTCCTGGGCCAGAATGCGGCCGCCTACCCCAAATCCGTAAGCGAAGCGGTCTATAACGGGCATGGGATCGGCTACCATTCCAACGTGCACCCGAAGATGACCGCCATGACCTTCGACGAGCAGTTGAAGGAATTCGACACCGGACTCAACACGCTGCAGAAATGGGCCAAGCAGCCGGTGCTGCTCTTCCGCCCGCCGTACGGAGCATACAATAACGATACGAAGCTGATCACGGAGGACCACAAGATGAGGATGATTCTCTGGAACGAGGACCCCAAGGATTGGTCTACATCAGACCCGTCCGTGATCGCCAGAGGAGTGCTGGGCCAAGTCCACTCCGGCAGCATCATCGTCATGCATGACCGGCCCTCCACAATCGCCGCTTTGCCGGCTATTATCGATGGAATCCGCAAGAAGGGCTATCAGCTGGTAGTCCTATGACGCCATTCGTAGTCTGCCGGTTATGCAGGCGGATAGTCGTACCTATGGAACGGCAGCTTCGGGACAGGAGTCCCGGCTGCCGTTTTCCATTTTGTCGCTAAATCAGAGATTGGTCATGAATTTCTTGATACAAATTGTAACATTTATTATATAATAATGATCGTATGACCAGTCATAATCCAATTATAGGGAGTGAAAATGTGAAGAAACGCAAGCTCTCGAGTCTTATGGCGCTTACGATGTTGTCCGCCCTCCTGGCGCCGGGGTGGGACGGCACCGCTTCCGCAGCGTCCTCCGGGACCGGCGGCCATCCGGAGTTCCATGTACGCGCTCCTGCCTTGGAGCGTCCCGATCTCAGCCGGTTGGAGCTGGACAGCAGCGGCAAGATGGCCATGCGGAGCAGCCATGCTTCGGAAGAATCTTCCCCCGAAGCCTCAGCCCGGGCATGGTCCGGCAAGTCCCATGCGGTGCCCCAAACATCCGCGGGCCCACACAGCTACGTCCCGAAGACGTCGGGCAGCGGCAGCACCACCGTCATCGTCGAGCTTCAAGCGGAGCCGTTGGCCGTCTACGAGGCGAACGTGAAGAAGGGCCTGATGAAATCTTCGGGCAATCACCGGTCCAGGATCGCCGCGGAACAATCCGCTTTCTCGGCGGCAGCCGAACGGACCTTGGGAATCCGCGTGAACCGGACGTTCACCAAAGTGTTCAACGGGTTCTCCCTGACCCTTCCCGCGAACCGGGTGGATGCCCTGTTGGCCATGCCCGGTGTGAAAGCGGTTTATCCTTCTCGGACCTTCAAGGTGGACCCCATTCAGGAGGTCACCCCCAAGATGTCGGACGGCGCTCTTCATATCGGGGCGGATGCTTTTTGGAGCGGCGGCTATGACGGGAGCGGCATCAGGGTCGGCGTCATCGACTCGGGCATCGACTATAACCATCCCAGCCTGAAGGATGCTTACAAGGGGGGCTACGACTTCGTGGACGAGGACGACGATCCGATGGAGACTCCTCCGGATCCTGACAATCCCAACGCCGCCACCTTCCACGGTACCCATGTGTCGGGAATCCTGGCCGGCCGAGGCCATCCAGACGATCCCGTCAGCTCCACAGGCTGGATCCGGGGCGTAGCTCCGGGAGCGGACCTGTATGTGTACCGCGTGCTCGGCCCCGGCGGGGACGGGACGACGGAGGACGAGATAGCCGCCATAGAGCGGGCTGTAGAGGACGGGATGGACATCATCAACCTGTCCATGGGCTCCTACGCCAACAACCAATACGAAGCCGATGCCGTTGCCGTGAATAATGCGGTGCTGGCCGGTACGGTAGTGGTCGCCGCCAACGGGAACGACGGGCCCGGGGATTATACCATCAGTGCGCCCGCCGTCTCGGAGATGGCGATTTCCGTCGGGTCCAGCACGTCATCGGGGGTGCTCGAGTCCATCCGGGGCACCAGCACCGTTACGGGGAGCACCTATTACACCTTGTATGAGCTGGCCAAATACAACACCAGCGATTATAAGCCGCTGTTGAACCGCCCGTTGGAGCTGGCGTATGCAGGTCTGGGAACCGCCGCCGACTTCGAAGGCCGGGATTGGACCGGCAAGATGGCCTTCATCAAGCGGGGGGCCATCAAGTTCGTCGAGAAGATCGCCCATGCCAAGCAGGCCGGGGCGGCAGCCGTTCTGCTGTTCAATGACGAGCTGGAAGAAGGGTACATCAATCCCGAGCTGGACGACTTCCCGGAGTATCTCCCCGCCTTCGATATGAAGGGCTCGGACGGAAGAGCCCTGCTATCCGCTCTGGAGACCGCCGGCACGGGAACCTTCACCTTGACGGGCTATGAAACGCTGCACTTTCCGGGAGATACCTTGGCCGACTCCTCCTCGAGGGGGCCAGCGCTGCCCGGCTATGAGATCAAGCCGGATCTGACCGCTCCCGGCGTGGGCATCCGATCGTCCGTACCGGTGGAGAACGGTGGAGACCGCTATGCCTACGGGGCCTACTCCGGAACGAGCATGGCGGCTCCCCATGTCGCCGGGGCAGCGGCCCTGGTACTCGATAAGGAGCCCGGGCTGAAGCCGGATGAGGTGAAGTCTCTCCTGATGAACCAAGCGGTTCCCATGGAGAAGCCGGACCATGCCCGGTATTCCCTCATGGGGCAAGGAGCCGGCCGATTGGACCTGCCCAGCACCCTCCAGGCGAAGGCCGTGGCCATGGTCCGGGAAACGACGGACGCCACTCCCGGCGGCGAAAGCACGGAGTACCATACCGGAAGCCTCTCCTTCGGCCTGCTTCAGCCTGGGGAAACGGTGTCCCGTACGGTGGACGTGAAGAGTGTGGCCGGGCAGGCGGCAAGCTATGCCCTATCCACACATTGGACCGGCGCCGGTGCCGGCAGCTTGGAGACCGGTGTCACCCAGGTTCAAGTGGAGGCGGGGGGCAGCTCCAGCTTCGAGGTGACGCTAGGCGTGCCGGCCGATACTCCGTCCGCCTGGTATGAGGGCGAGATCCTCCTGACGGGGGCGGACGGGGAGCTGGCCATTCCGGTTTCCGTCTACGTGCCGAATGTGGTGTCCGATATCGAGATCTTCCCGGAGCTGTTCTCTCCGAACCGGGATGAGGAGCAGGACGTGGCTGCGGTCAGCTTCAGCGTCAATCTGGAGAACCGGTATCTGTCCTTGGACGTTTATAACGCGGGCACGGGTAGTTGGGTCGGCACCCTCTTCGAGGAGGAGGCCGGCACCGCTCCCGGAACCTTCGCCATCAACGATTGGGAGGGCTTCGTATGGGATCAGCAGGGCCGCTTCGTGCTTCCGGACGGCTCCTACCTCATCATTCCTTGGTACGGAGATGGAGCCGATAAGTATATGCTCGAGTCGGAGGCGGTTCCGTTCGTCGTCGATACGGATGCCCCGGAAGTCACCTTCGACCCGATCCGGGTGGAAGGGGAGCTGGGGACGATTCGCGGACAGATCGGCGGTGATCTCCTGATCGACCATTTCGGAGATTATCGGGGCATATTTGTAAGAGCATGGTACAAGGAAGGCGGCGTCTGGCACGATGCGTCGGGAGACATAGAGGACGACGGTACCTTCCGGATCGATTTCCCGGTTCATACCGGAGAAAATGAGATCGAAGTGTACGTCTTCGATGCGGTCGGCAACGGCAGGATCGTACCGGCTCTGGAGCAGACCTTCACGAAGGCTCCTCCCTCCGGATCGGGAGCCGCTGTCTCTGCGGTCCCTTCCAAGACGGAGGTGAAGCCGGGCGAGCCCTTCACGGTGGATGTACGCTTCAGCGGGTTGGAGGATTTGTACTCGGCTCAATTCAGTCTGACCTATGATGCCGGATTGACGAAGGGAGACACGATTCCCAGCGTCACGATGAGCGTCTACCAGCAGCAGCAGGACCCCGGGAGCAGTCTGATCGTGAAGGAGAAGATTACGGCACTGGGTGACGGCCTCGTCCGCACCGATTATATCCTCTCCATGACCGGGGAGGTCCAGGGCTATACGGGCGACGGCATCTTGGCCGCCTTCCCCTTCCAGGCCGGATCCACGGGGAATTACTCCTTCGGGATCTCGGACGTGCGGTTCCTGAATAGCAGCGGGGGAGAGCTGGACCCCGGAATTCTCTCCGGAACGGCTGTGAAGGTGACGCCGAACGGAGGCGGCGGACCGGTGGAGCATGCCGTTGCGGGCACTATCCGCGCCGAAGGTCTTCCGGTTGATTTCGATTACAGCACCGTCTGGTATGAAGGAGCGGACGGCAAGCTGCAGGTGACCGTCGAAGCGTTGAACGGCCAGGGAACCGTCGTCAAGTGGGGAACCGTCCAAGCGGACGGCACCTATGCACTGAGCCTACCGGCGGGCAGCTATACCATCCGAGTCCGCATTCCCGGCTACAGCAGCGTCTCCCAGACACTCCATGTGAACGGTCCCGCCTCGCTGGACTTCAGGCTGAGGGAGTCCGCAGCAGGGGACGTCTCCGGCGACTCTCGGATCGATCTGCTGGATCTGAACCGTGCGGCACGAGCCTTCGGCAAATCCGCACCTTGGACCAGCAAAGCCATAGGCGAGGCCGACATCAACCGGGACGGCGTCGTGAATATGCTGGACATTTCCTACATCCTGGGCAACTTCGGCTCCGGCGAATAAGATCCACCACGGCCGGCGGGGAGTATTCTCCGCCGGTTTCATCAAGTCTCAGAACGCATCCATCGCTTCAGGAGGAGACTTAATCATGAGAAACCTGCATCGAACCATCCTGGGCCTCTCGGCCTTCGGCCTGGTTCTCTGGGCGACGGCCCCTGCGGGCCAAGCGGCAGCCCCGGCTTACGACACGAAGATTCCCCAGATTCGGGTCGCCCTGTCCCAAACGGCCGTTCAAGCCGGTGACACCTTTGAAGCGGCCTTTTGGCTGCAGGGGTACTTAGGGGAATACGGAGGGATCGAGGGCTTCGAACTCCAGGCCGACTACGACCCGGAGCTGCTCCGGCCTGATCTCTCTGGAGGCTCCGAGGTGTTCCGGAGCCGTATCTTCCCGGCCTCCGCCAAGCCGATCACGTGGATGCAATCCGCGGAGCCGGCGGGCACTCTCCGGTTCGCCCAATCCCTTCCGCCCCAGAGCGGCTCCGGGCAATTCTACGGCAGCGGCAAGCTCGGGGTCGTCACCTTCAGGGCCCTGAAGGACGGTGCGGCTTCCATCACGCTCCGGAATACCGTAGTGATCAAGCCGGGCAATCCGGGGGTGAACATCCGGCACGCGACTAACCGGCCTTCCGTCACCATCGGCGTGTCGGCCAAGCCGGAGGAGGATCGTCTGACGGCTGTGGGCAGTATGCCGAAGAACGCGGCAGCCAAGCGAACGGAGCAGGAGATCATCGGCTCGTTCACGGATAGGCTGGAGCTTGCGGAGGTGCCCTGGGCCCGGGAGGCCATCGCGGCGCTGACACAATACGGGGCCGTCAAGGGGATGCCCGACGGCTCGTTCCGCCCGTCCCAGCCGATGACCCGGGCGGAATTCGCTCATTTGGCGGCTATGGCCCTGGCAATGGATATGGAGCAGCGACCCGCTCCCACCTTCGGGGACATTCTGCCCGGGGATTGGTACTATGACGCTGTGGAGACCGCTTCCGCCCAAGGGCTGATCAACGGCTATGCCTCCGGGAACGGAAGCCGGGTCTTCCGGCCGGAGAACGTCATTACGAGGGCGGAGATTGCGGCCATTTACTCGCGGGTTCTGGACCGGGTGAAGCAGCCCGCTGCCGTGCCCTCCCGGAAGGAGCCCGATTTCCGCGATGTCGCGCCGGACCATTGGGCCCGTGCCTCGATCGGCCGCCTGTACCAGTGGGGGATCGTCAACGGGAAGGACGCGAACTCGTTCGACCCGGAGGCTACCGCCACCCGGGCAGAGGTCAGCGTCATGCTGCATAAGCTGCTGCTGGTTCGGTAGGCGGCCGGAATTCATTTCCATCGGTTCGGCATAATAACGAACGGGGGGAGCGCCGCATGCGTTCCCATCCCATTGCCGAGGATGGAAATGAAGGAGCTGGGCCGTATGTGGAGAAAAGCGGTGATCTTCGATCTGGACGGCGTGATCGTGTCCACGGACGAGTATCACTACCGGGCATGGAAGCGGATGTGCGAAGAGGAGGGCCTCCCCTTCGACCGTAGCATCAATGAGCGGCTTCGCGGCGTCAGCCGGATGGACAGTCTGTCCATTATCCTGGAGCAGGCCGTCCGCCCCTATTCGGAGGAGGAGATGCGGGTCTTGGCCGAGCGCAAGAACGAGTACTACAAGGAGCTGTTGGCGGGGCTGTCGCCCAACGATCTTTTGCCGGGGGTGCAGGAGCTGTTGGAGACGCTTCGCCAACGGGGAATCCGGACGGCCATCGGCTCCTCCAGCAAGAACACGCCTCACATCCTGAAGCGGATCGGGCTCGCCGACGCCTTCGAGGCCGTGGCCGACGGGAACGGAATCACCCGGAGCAAGCCGGACCCGGAGGTCTTCCTGCTGGCCGCGCGGAAGCTGGGTCTCGCCCCGGCGGATTGTGTCGTGGTGGAGGATGCCGAAGCGGGGCTGGAAGCGGCACGGTCGGCGGGAATGAAGGCGGTGGGCGTCGGTTCGGCCTCCGAAAGCCTGCTGGCGGATGTCCGGGCGAAGGATCTGTCCCAGCTGGGACTGGAGCAGCTGTTGGGTTAATGAATCAAGATTAACCAAGGAGCCAAGCGGACCGTTTCCGCCTGGCTCCTTGGTTTTTTTTCAAGCCTCGGGAGAGATCATGGAATGATCATCCTTTTTTAACAATGAGTTCATCACGGGATCATGGTCCGTTCAACTTTGGAGGGTAAAGTGGGTGATGTACCGAATCCAAAGCCGAAAGGGGTATGGGACATGAAGACGCTGAGCAAGTGGGCAAAAGGCTTCTCCGCCGTTGTGATAGCGGCGGGACTGATGGCGGGATGCTCCGCCGGCAAGGATAGTCCGGCGGATACGAATCCGCTGGAGGGGAAAACCGCCCCGTCCGGGAAAACCGTTCCATCGGATGGCACCGGCACGGGCGCTTCCGCCCAAACATCCTCCCCGAATCCTTCGTCCCCCGCTGCGAAATGATCCTTCAAGCGTGGCAGGCGTCACCGGCACCGTCCGGCGGCGCTTTTTTCCATTGGCCCGTATCCTCCGCCTGCCCACCCAAAAACGCCCCGTCCGAAGAATACTATAAGGATACGAAGGATGGGAGGGAGCGGTTCTGAATCATTGGAAGGTCTTGATTGCCGACGACGATCCGAATGTGAGGGAGATCATCCGCCTCTATTTCAAGCAGCATCAAATGGAGGTTATGGAGGCCAGCGACGGGGAGTCGGCGTTGGCACTGGCGGCGGAATCCCAGCCGGACATCGCCATTCTCGACGTCATGATGCCGGGAATGGACGGGTTCGAGACGTGCCGGGAGATGCTGAAGCGTTACGACTTCCCCGTCATCATGCTGACGGCCAAGGGGGATGAATTCGACCGGGTGCTGGGCTTGGAGCTCGGTGCCGATGACTATATCACGAAGCCCTTCAGCCCGCGGGAGCTGGTGGCCCGGATCAAGGCGGTGTTCCGCCGGATGCAAAAAAGCCGGGCGCCTCAGGACCACGGCGCGGCTCTTGTCCTGTACGAGTTCGACGGACTGACGATTCATCTGGACCGCCGGGAGGTCATGGCCGGGGGCGAACGGATCGCGCTGCGGCCCAAGGAGTTCGACCTGTTGGCTTATATGGCCAAATCGCCGGGCAGCGTCTACACGAGAGACCAGCTGCTGGAGCGGGTGTGGGGATATGATTTCCTGGGCGATATGAGGACCGTGGACGTTCATGTCAAGAAGCTGCGGGAGAAGCTCCTCCCGTGGAGAAGCGACTGCATCCACACCGTGTGGGGAGTCGGTTATAAGTTCGAGGCTGCGCCATGTTCTTGAATTGGAATAAAAGCATCTTCCGCAAGCTGCTGTTCAGCTCCATGATTACGGTGCTGCTGGGGCTGTGCGCCGTCGGGCTGGTCATATCCTTCCTCGCCAAGGACGGCATCGTCGATTCCAAGGGACAGGAGCTGCTCCGCCAGGCGAAGCGGGTCAATCTGGCTATTCAGAACCGTCCGGCGCCGGATGAGAGCTTTAAGGAGCTGCTGCTGTTTTTCGACCAATCGTACGATGCCCGGATCTGGGTCTTCAACAAGGAAGGGAATATTGTGTCCACCTCCTCCAAGGATGAAGTCAACGCGGGGAAGTCCGTTAACGGGGACATCGTCCGTCAGGTAACCGCAGGCGAGGAGGCGGTGTGGAGCTTCCGCTTGGACGGCCAGAAGGAAGAGATGCTCTCGGTGGCGGTGCCCTGGGGCAAGGACAACTCCGTCTACGGAGGGATCGTCATGTATGCCCCCATGACCCGGATCAACGAGACGATCAGCCATCTCCGGGAGAACATCCTGTGGGTCACGCTTCTCGGCATGCTGTTCTCCTTCACGGTCTCTTCCTATCTGTCCTGGTCCATCTCCAGACCGCTTCAGAAAATCGACAAAGCTGCAGCGAAGATTGCTTCGGGAGATTACAGCGAACCCATCCTCATCCGGTCCAAGGACGAGCTCGGCGAGTTGGCCTCCACCTTCAACGAGATGATGGAGAAGCTGGGCCGGGTGGAGGGGGAGAAGAGGAAGCTGGACCAGCTCCGGCATGACTTTTTGGCCAATGTATCCCACGAGCTCCGGACCCCGCTGACGGCGATGCAGGGATTTCTGGAGGCGCTTCAGGACGGCATCATCGAGGCGCCGTTCCAAGACCGGTATTATGAGATCATGTACCAGGAGACCCTCCACATGAACCGGCTGGTGGACGACATTACCGACCTGATGAAGCTGGAGAACCGGGAGATCGTGCTGACCCGCACGGCGGTGGAGCTGGAGCCGCTGCTTCGCAAGCTGGCATTCAAGTTCCGGCAGGAAGCCGATGCGCGGGGGACGGTGCTGCAGACCGTAGTGGCTGACGGATTGCCTATGGCTTACGCCGATCCGGACCGGCTGAAGCAGATTCTCAACAACCTGGTGATGAATGCGGTGAAGTTTACCGAGAACGGGTCGGTTGAGCTGAAGGCGGAAGCCGGAAGCGACGGGCGTACGGTGCTCATCACCGTGACGGATACAGGCATTGGCATCTCCGAGGAGGACCGGGAGCTGATCTGGGAGAGGTTCTTCAAGGTGGACCGGGGACGGCCTCGCAAGAACAAGGGCTCCGGCCTGGGGCTGGCCATCGTCCGGGAGCTGGTGGAGCTGCATCAGGGATCGATACGGGTCGAGAGCGAGGTCGGGCAGGGAAGCTGCTTCCAGGTTCATCTGCCGGCTGTCGATGCCGGCGGCCGGTCCGGGGATAAGGGAAAATGTTAACGGTTCGATCATACTTTGGACATATCCTTCCTCTAGAATGTGTTCCATGGAAAGGATGATGGACATGCAATGGTTGAAGGGTTGGGAAACGAAGCTCGGGATCGACTTGGGAACGTCGACCACGATCATATATCAGAAGGGCAAGGGCATCGTCCTGAGCGAGCCGTCGGTGGTGGCGTACAACCGGGAGAGCGGTCATATCGAAGCCGCGGGGGAGGAAGCCCGGGCGATGGTCGGCCGGACGCCGGGGTATCTGGAGGTCGTCTTCCCGTTGAAGGACGGGGTCATTGCCAATTTCGACATGACCACCGTCATGCTGCAGCACTTCGTCAAGAAGCTGGAGGGGCGAATGTCATTCCTTCGGACAACCAGCATGTTTATCTCAGTCCCCTGCGGCATCACGAATGTGCAAAAGCGGGCGGTGGAGGAAACCGTCATCCGCAAGGGGGCCAAGAAGGCCGTAGCCGTCGAGGAGCCGCTGGCGGCCGCTTGGGGGGCCGGACTTCCGGTGCTGGAGCCGACCGGCTGCATCATCGTCGATATCGGAGGAGGCACCATCCAGGTGGCGGTGCTGTCCCTCGGCGGCATCGTCGTCAGCCATTCCGTGAACCGGGGCGGCATGTCCATCGACAGGGAGATTGTGGAGCACGTGAAGAAAACGTATAATCTCGCCATCGGGCTCCGGACCGCCGAGGACGTCAAGATCCGCATCGGGTCGGCGGTTGCTCCGGAGAAGGATGCTTCAATGGACATCCGGGGGAGAGATCTGCTGACCGGTCTGCCGAAGACGCTGTCCGTTAACGCAACGGAGCTCCATATGCTGCTGGAGGATTTCATCACCTCGACGGTGGAGGCGGTCCGGACGACGCTGGAGCAGTGCCCGCCGGAGCTGGCCGGCGACATCATGGACCGGGGGATTACGCTGTGCGGCGGCGGGTCTCAGCTTAGCGGGCTGGACCGCCGGCTGCAAGCCGAGATCCGGGTACCCGTCCGGATCGCCGACCGGCCTCAGGAGTGCGTAGCCCTGGGCATCGGCCGGATGCTGGGCGGCCAATCATCTGCGTCGGTTATGGGGGAGGCTGCGGAGTCAAGCTCCGCAGGCAGGATCCTTAATCCCGCAGGGTGGTACATGGGACCAGGCAGGGATGAGGATGCAGAGGAGGAGGAAGAGGCCACCATTACAACAGTATCTTGACCAGCTCCCAAAGCGCATCCCGCAGCTCGTAGGCCCTGCTCCAACGGTCGGCAAGCCGGACGCACCATCCGGCGCCGTCGGAGGTGAGCTGAAGGTCGGAGCCGTATTCGGTCAGAAGCTCCATCAGCTCTCCGAGGGACAGCAGGGGAAGCGTTTTGTGCTTCTCAATGCCGTTGACATAATAGACCATCTCCTCGCGTTCTCCGATGGCCACGTAATCGCCCTCCTGGGGGATCCAGCGCAGCCGCAGCTTATTCTGCTGCTCCGGAGTGAGCTCGAGCAGATGGTGGGGAGCAATCCGCTGGTTCATCGAATCCCGCCTTTCTTTCTTTGAGAAAAATAGAAAGCCCATGACAGCATAGAACGCCTCTCTGCCGAGTGAGCGTTCCATGATGTTATGGGCCATAATAGAAAAAGGACCGCATCGGGTCCTTGTACGCAAGCGTACGTCATAAAGTTGACCCATCTATCGCTGACGAGGTTAGCTGACGGACTAGGGAAAGATGGTTCCCTTCATGATGGACATGATTCGCCCCGAATAAGTGGTTCCCCCGCTTTCCGACTATGCGGAAATTAAGCGTATCTTCATGATAAGGCATGAGACCTTAATGGTCAACCCGAACGGAAAGCGGACACTGTCCCGCAGAGCCCCCCAATTCCCTTCGCCGCGGTTCTTCGAAACCGTAGCTTGTCCTAGCACCGCTTTATTGCATATAATGGTACAAGGATCACCATGGCTTGCGGGCTGCCGCAAGTGGGAATAATAAGAAGAAAGCGGGTTCATCATGGGACGTAAGTGGAATAATATCAAAGAAAAGAAAGCTTCCAAGGATGCCAATACCAGCCGCGTGTACGCCAAGTTCGGCGTCGAGATTTACGTTGCGGCGAAGAAGGGGGAGCCCGATCCGGAGTCCAACCAGGCCTTGAAGTTCGTACTCGAACGGGCCAAGACCTATAATGTCCCCAAAGCCATCATCGACCGCGCGATCGAGAAGGCCAAGGGCAACTCGGAGGAGACCTATTCCGAGCTCCGCTACGAGGGCTTCGGTCCGAACGGATCTATGCTCATCGTCGATGCACTTACCAATAACGTGAACCGTACAGCCGCGGACGTTCGTTCCGCGTTCAACAAGAACGGCGGCAGCATGGGGGTTAGCGGCTCCGTCGCGTATATGTTCAGTCCGACCGCCGTTATTGCCGTGGAAGGCAAGACGGCGGACGAGGTGCTGGAGCTCTTGATGGAAGCAGATGTAGACGTTCGGGACATCGTAGAGGAAGAGGACACGGTGGTCGTATACGCTGAGCCGGATCAATTCGCCGCTGTCCAGAATGCGTTCAAGCAGGCAGGGGTGAAGGAGTTCTCTACTGCTGAAATCAGCATGCTGGCCCAAAATTTCGTCACCCTCGGAGACGAGCAGATGACTCAGTTCGAGAAGCTGGTCGATGCCCTCGAGGATCTGGAGGATGTCCAGCAAGTGTACCATAATGTAGAGTACCCCGAAGACGAAGAATAAGAAATTCTCATATGATCATAAAAAGCTGCCGAACCGGATGGGTTCGGCAGCTTTTTTTATCGGAGCAGGGGAGCTCTTGCTCGGTCCGGTCAGTGCTTCATCGTTTCCCCGCCGTGGTCCAGCCCGTCTGCGGTTACGCGTAGAACCGCTACTGCACCTTTTGACGCATGGTTGAACTGGTGAGTCACGATCGGGTAATCTCCCTCTTCGGTAACTGTAAATTCAACGATCGCGCCACCGCTGGCCGGAAGCAGAACGGTCTGCATGCCATGGAGTATGTTGCCCGGGTTCCCGTCCAGATACACGGTGTCCATAATCGTGCCCACCACGTGGAAGGAGGAGACCTGGTTGGGGCCAGCATTGTTCACGTAGAGACGGACGGTGTCGCCGGGCTTGGCCATCAACGGCTTCTCCTTCAGTCCGTAGTCGTTTCCATTGAACACGACATAATCCGGCTGTCCGTCGGTCATATCCTCCCAATCCTGCTCCTTGTAGAACTCGCTCTGCACGATGGTATACGAGCGGTCCACCAAGGCATCCGTCGGATAGCCGCCTTGGGGCTCCACGATGATGGTCCCGTACATGCCGTTGGCGATGTGGGCCAAGACGGGCTGGGTGCCGCAATGGTACATGAATACGCCGGGTGTCGTGGCGGGATAGGTGAAGGTTCCCGATTCGTCGGGCATCACGTCCACGAACTTCTTGCTTGGCGCCGCATGGACCGCGTGGAAGTCCATGGAATGGGGGAGGAACGGATCCCGGTTCTTCAGCGTGAAGGTCAGCACATCCCCCTCGCGTACGCGGAGCACGGGTCCCGGAACAATTCCGTTGAAGGTCCAAGCGTGGTAGATCGTGCCGCGGGAGATCTCGATGTCGGTCAGCTGGGCCGTCATCTCGATGGATACCTGATTGCCCTGACGGCGGATGACGGGCTCCACCGGAGCTTGGTTAATGGCCGCCGGCTGCACGGTCCCCGTGCTGGCGGGAGCCTTGGGCTCACCACCGCCAGGTGCGGCATCCATCCATAACGCCCCTGCCAGAAGCAAGCCGAGAAGTGTGAAAGCTGCTGTCCGTTTCATCGTGATCATCCCTTCCGCTAATTGAGAATCATTGAGAATCACTTATGTGCCTTCAATGTATCCAATTTGGGAGGGCGGAAATGTGATGCAGCGCATAATTGCGGCTGGTGCTCGTGACAGATCTATGAAGGTGAGCACGCCGCTTAGCGAACGGGCGGATTAGCTCACTTTAACAAGTTACAAATAAAGGAAAACCCCGCGATTTACCGAATAAGGTAGAATATTCAACTGCGAAATTCGTTGATATGCAGTTATGTGCAATGTCACAAAAACTCGAAAGGAGATAAGACATATTGAAACATTCATTACTAATGGTATTGCTGGTTTTCATAATCTTTTTAACTAGCTGTTCGTCTTCAGAGGATCGATTTGATGACGAGGATATAAAGATTAGTTTGATAAATGAACAGTCAAATAATGAATACAGATCGTATTCAATAGAGATAAAGAATTTAGGTATATTGGAAATTAAAAACATACATTTATATTTATATTATCCAATTATTTTGTCAAATGGATCTAAGGGAAACCCATTTAAACTTGAAGGGAAGACAGATATTACTAGCCCAGTAAATCTTAAATCTGGAGAATCCATTAGATACACAATATTTGCACCAATAAAAGAGGTATTTGGAGATTCTAAGTTATTAGATTTTAATCATCCTCAGATTGAATTGAATGGACTAGTACAACAAAAAAAGTCTGAAATACCATTTGAAATGAGTGGCGGTTACTTACATTTGAAGTGATTTTTATGAGTTCTTCAGAGAAGCGCGGCACAAGAAAAAATAAAAGGAGTGGTTCATTGATGCCTGTAAAATATAGAATGCCTGGTACATTAAGAAACCTTGTCAAGTTGGACAATATACTTGACGAACAGTTTGGCAGCACAATCGATGATTATTTAGGTTTTGGAATAAGTTTTGACAACGAGGAAGATCGATATGAATGTACACCGGAGGATGCTATTATTTTTGGCAGCACCGGTGTAGACGGAGATCACTTTGCCTTTGCAACTTTTGGGGGCTCAATACATGATCTCGAAGAAGCCCCAATTCTATTTATTCAACCGATGGATTTTGGGAATGAGGTAAAACTAGTAGCAAGAAATATTATTGATTTAATAGCTATATACTTAAGCCTGAGAGATCTTTATATATTAGAAAGGATTAGTTATTGTGGTAGCAAGGAGGAGTTCAATAGAGACTTAATGGAGAACAGCTTTAATAGTACGAATGACATGGACGATGATAATATATTTTTCATAAATAGACTAAAGAAATTAGTTGAATATAAAGAAATAATTGATGTATATGACTACATAACTGAACTAAAGAAAGACATTATGATACCTTGATAATGAGTCGAGGGGGCATGTATTTCGTCTTGCGCCGTTTTCGCGGGGTCTGTCAAGAATTTTGTGTAAACTCATTTATAGGGAACTCCCCCGGGGAGGGGGAGTTGGCCTGTCTAGCGTAAATGTTGACCGACCCGATCCGGGAAAAAGACAGACAGTTGCAGCAGCATTTGTCCCCAGTTTT